>NZ_JBEZHM010000011.1:0-174774 GCF_040650575.1 Streptomyces sp. NPDC048659
GCGCGATGTCCCCCGGGTACGGCGAGGCCGGACCGGGGACGAAGGCGGTTCCGTCGTCGGTCCGGTCGTGCCCCCGGTCGGGGTCGGCTCCGGCGGCGTCGTGGCCGTCGACGTCGGCGGCCGGGTCGGCGTGGTGGCCGTCGAGGTCGGCGGCTGGGTCGGCGTGGTGGCCTCGTCGCTCGGCGTCGTGGTCGGCGTCGGCGAGCCGCTGGAGGTCCCGGTCGGCGTCGGCAGGCCGGTGTCGCCGCCGGAGGTGCCGTCGGTCTTCAGGTCGAAGGGGGTGTCCGAGCCGCCGCCGAGCGCGGCGGTGGTGTAGGCGCCCCAGATCTGCGCGGGGGTGCGGCCACCGTTGGCGCGGCCGTCGTTGATGGTGTTGGTGAGGGTGACCTGGTTGCCGCTGGCGTCCTCGCCGAACAGGCCGACGGCGGTGACCAGCTCGGGGGTGTAGCCGACGAACCAGGCCGAGCGGTTGTTCTCGGAGGTGCCGGTCTTGCCGGCCGCCGCGTAGTCGCCGGCGGCCCGGAAGCCGGAGCCGGACTGGACGACGCCCTGCATGGCCTTGGTGGTGGTGTCGGCGGCCTCGCGGCTGATCACCCGGTCGCCGATCGACTTGACCGGCTCGGCCTTGCGGTCCTTGTGCTCGGCGGACTTCACCAGGGTCGGGGTGACCTTGACGCCGTGGTTGTCCAGGGTCGCGTAGACGCCGGCCATGTCCATCGTGGAGGCGCCCATGACGCCGAGGGACATCGACGGGGTGGCGCCGAAGTCGACGCCGTCCTTCATGCCGAGGCCGATCGCGGTCTGCTTGGTCTTGGTGGGGCCGACGTCGACGATCATCTGGGCGTAGACCGAGTTGATCGAGGAGTTGGTGGCCTTCTGCACGCTGACCGGGCCGTAGCTGCGGTTGTCCTCGTTCTCCGGGGCGAAGGCGATCCGGCTGCCGACGACCGGGCGCTTGCTGTCGCCGTCGTAGACCGTGCCGAGGCCGATCTTGCGCCCGTCCTGGGTCACGGAGCCGTTGTCGATCGCGGAGGCGAGGACGAGCGGCTTGAAGGTCGAGGCGGGCTGGTAGTCGCGCCGGGTGGCGTTGTTGGTCCAGTGCTCGGTGGCGCCGACGCCGCCGTACATGGCGACGACCGCGCCGGTCTTCGGGTCGACGGAGGTCGCGCCGGCCTGGACGGTGGCCTGCTTCTTGCTGTCCTTGCGGTTCAGCTTGTCCTCGAGCTCGTCGTCGACGGCCTTGACGAGGGCCTTCTGGCGCTTCTCGTCGATGTTGAGGGTGATCGTCCAGCCGCCGGCCTTCAGGTCCTCCTCGCTGACGCCCTGGCGCATCAGCTCCTGGTTGGCGGCCTCGACGATGTAGCCGCTCTGGCCGCTCATGCCCTTGGGGGCCTTCGGCTTCTGCGGGACGGGGAACTTCATGCCCGCGCGCTTGCCCGCGTCGAGCCAGCCCTCCTCGACCATGTTGTTGAGGACGTAGTTCCAGCGCTGCTCGACGAGCTTGCGGCCCTCGGGGCCGGCGGAGGTCCAGTCGTACTGGCTGGGGGCCTGGAGCACGGAGGCGAGGTAGGCGCCCTGGCCGGCGTCCAGCTTGCTCGCGTCGACGCCGTAGTACGCCTGGGCGGCGGCCTGGATGCCGTAGGCGTTGCGGCCGTAGTAGCTGGTGTTCATGTAGCCGGCCAGGATCTCCGGCTTCTCCATGTTCTGGTCGACCTTGATCGCGATGACCATTTCCTTGAGCTTGCGCGTGGCCGTCTGGTCCTGGCTCAAGTAGTAGTTCTTCACGTACTGCTGGGTGATGGTCGAACCACCCTGCTTGCCCTTGCCGGTGAGGGTGTTCCAGGCGGCGCGGACGGTGCCCTTGATGTCGACGCCGTTGTCCTTGTAGAACGTCTTGTTCTCGGCGGCGACGAAGGCCCGCTGGACGTCGAGCGGGACCTTCTCCAGGCCCACGATCTCCCGGTTGACCTTGCCCGTGCGGGCCATGACCTTGCCGTTGGAGTACTTGTAGATGTTGCTCTGGAGCGTCGCCTCGACGTTGGCGGTCGGCACCGGGACCAGGGTGTAGACCGTGTAGAAGGCGCCTATGACGAGCAGGCAGCCCACGATGAACGTGCCCAGGAGTTTCTTCCAGGTGAAGAGCCGGCGTATCCGCCCGCCCTTCTTCGCCTGGCCCTTGCCCGTTGGACCCATGTCTCCGTGCTCCGCTCGTCGTGGAATCAGCTCAGAAAGCTAACACCGCCCATGGAGACAAAGGGCGATCGATCCGTATTTTCCGGACGTGACAATCAGCACCCGCTCCCGACGGAACCGACGCTCGGGAGCGCCCGATGGTTGTGTGCCGCCGGTCACAGTCCGCCCGTTCGAGGCCCCCACCTCGGTATACATCGTGCGTATACACCCCATGTACAGTGCCACCATGTCCATCGGTCACACCCTGCTCGGACTCCTGGAGTCCGGCCCGCGCCACGGCTACGACCTCAAGCGCGCCTTCGACGAGCGGTTCGGCCACGACCGGCCGCTGCACTACGGACAGGTCTACTCGACCATGTCCCGGCTCCTGAAGAACGGCCTCGTCGAGGTCGACGGCATAGAGGCCGGCGGCGGCCCCGAGCGCAAGCGGTACGCCATCACCGAGGCCGGCATCACCGATGTCGGCCAGTGGCTGGCCACCCCCGAGAAGCCCGAGCCCTACCTCCAGTCGACGCTCTACACCAAGGTCGTCCTCGCACTGCTCACCGGCCGCGGCGCCGCCGAGCTCCTCGACGTGCAGCGCACCGAGCACCTGCGCCTGATGCGCGAGCTCACCCGGCGCAAGAAGGACGGCGACCTCGCCGACCAGCTCATCTGCGACCACGCCCTCTTCCACCTGGAGGCCGACCTGCGCTGGCTGGAACTGACCGCCGCGCGGCTGGACCGGCTCGCCGAGGAGGTCCGCCGATGAGCGCCGAACCGCTGCTCAGGGCGAGCGGGATCGACAAGGCGTACGGGCCGACCCCCGCGCTCGCCGGGGCCGACTTCGCCCTGCGGGCCGGCGAGGTCGTGGCCGTGATGGGCCCCTCCGGCTCCGGCAAGTCCACCCTGCTGCACTGCCTCGCCGGCATCGTCCGCCCGGACGCCGGGACCATCCACTACGACGGGCGTGAGCTCACCGCCCTCAGCGACGGGCAGCGCAGCGCCCTGCGCCGCGCCGACTTCGGCTTCGTCTTCCAGTTCGGCCAGCTCGTCCCCGAGCTGACCTGCGTCGAGAACGTCGCCCTGCCGCTGCGGCTGAACGGCGAGCGCCGCAGGAGCGCCGAGGAGAAGGCGCGCACCTGGCTGACCCGCCTGGAGGTCGAGGACGTGGCCGGCAAGCGCCCCGGCGAGATCTCCGGCGGCCAGGGCCAGCGGGTCGCGGTCGCCCGCGCGCTCGTCACCGCCCCGCGGGTGATCTTCGCCGACGAGCCGACCGGCGCGCTCGACTCGCTCAACGGCGAGCGGGTCATGAGCCTGCTCACCGACGCCTCCCGGGACACCGGCGCCGCCGTCGTCCTGGTCACCCACGAGGCCCGCGTCGCCGCCTACTCGGACCGCGAGGTCGTCGTCCGCGACGGCTCCGTACGGGACACGGAGTGGGCGGTATGAGACTGCGGAACTGGACCCGCGACCTGGCGCTCGGCGCGCGGTTCGCCGTCACCGGCGGGCGCGGCGGCTGGATCCGCACGGCCCTGACGGCGACCGGCATCGGCTTCGGCGTGGCCCTGCTGCTGGTCGCCGCCTCGCTGCCCCACATGCTCTTCCAGCGGGAGGTCCGGGAGTCCGCCCGGGTGCCCGACGCCAGCTACGAGGTCGCCAAGCCCGGCCCCGACACCTTCCTGCACGTCGGCCACCAGACCGAGTTCCGCGGCGAGTCCGTCACCGGCCTGGTGCTGCGGCCCGAGGGCCCGCGCGCCGCGGTGCCGCCGGGCGCCGCCGCGATCCCGGGGCCGGGCGAGATGGTGGTCTCCCCCGCCCTCGCCGAGCTGCTCGGCTCCCCCGAGGGGGCGCTGCTGCGCGACCGCCTGCCGTACAAGGCCGTCGGGACCCTGGGCGAGGCCGGCCTGATCGGCCCGGCCGAACTGCGGTACGTGGCGGGCAGCGCGACGCTCACCACCGACGACTACGACGGGCGCGGCAAGACCTACGGCTGGTCGGTGCCCGAGGAGCAGACGAACGCCTTCCTGCTGCTGCTCGTCGTCATCGGCTGCGTGGTGCTGCTGCTGCCGGTGCTCGTCTTCATCGCCACCGCCGTCCGCTTCGGCGGCGAACAGCGCGACCGGCGGCTCGCGGCGCTGCGGCTGGTCGGCGCGGACACCGCGATGACCCGGCGGATCGCGGCCGGCGAGTCCCTGGCGGGGGCCCTGCTCGGGCTCGCGGCGGGCGCCGGGTTCTTCGCCGCGGCCCGGCAGTTCGCCGGCACCGTGACGTTCTGGGACGTCAACGCCTTCCCGTCCGACGTGTCCCCGCTGCCCTGGCTGGCCGCCGTGATCATCGGCGCGGTGCCGGTCGCCGCCGTCGCGGTCACCCTCTTCGCGCTGCGCGAGGTCGCCATCGAGCCGCTCGGCGTCGTCAGGACCGCCGTCCCGCGGCCCCGCCGGCTCCTGTGGCGGCTGGTCCTCATCCTGGTCGGCGGGGCCCTGCTCGTCCCGTCCATGACGGGGGTGCGGATCGACCAGACGGAGATCGACACGGTCTGGATCGCGGGCGGCACCACGCTGTCCCTGATCGGGCTCACCACCCTGCTGCCCTGGCTGGTGGAGGCCCTGGTGAAGCGGCTGCGGGGCGGCCCGCTGGCCTGGCAGCTCGCCGTCCGCCGGCTCCAGCTCAGCAGCAGCGCCGCCGCCCGCACGGTCAGCGGCATCGTCGTCGCGGCGACCGGGGCGATCGCCCTGTCGATGATGTTCCAGGCGATGCAGCAGGACTTCATGCGGCCCACCAACCAGGACACCGCCCGCGCCCAGATGCAGACCCGGGTGCACGCCCGGGACGGGGACACGGCCCGCCGGGCGGTCGACCGGCTGGCGAAGACCAAGGGCGTCACCGGGGTCTCCGGCGTCATCGAGTCCAGCGTGTGGCGGTCCGGTCCGCTGCCGGAGGGCCAGGACGGCGGCGGGATCACCTCGGCGTTCGTCGGCGACTGCGCCTCGCTGCGCGAGCTCGCCACCCTGCCCTCCTGCGCGGACGGCGACGTGTTCATCGCCCTCACGCACGGCGACGGCGGCCCGGAGGACGCGTGGGTGAGCACGACCGCGCGGCCGGGGGCCGAGGTGGCGCTGGGCGAGCGGGTACGGGGCAAGGCCGCGCCGCCCACCTGGCGCATCCCGGCGTCCGCCCGCGTGGTGGACTCCCGCCTGGACCCGATGGGCATGAAGCAGTTCGGCGTCCTCGCCACCCCGAAGGCGCTCGACGCGGCCCGGCTCGACGCCCCGATCGCCAACGTCATGATCCGGGTCGACCCGGCGGTGCCGGACGCGCCCGAGTACATCCGCAACACGGTCGCCGCCCTCGACCCGCTCACCCGGGTCGACACCCTGCGGAACATGGAGCGGGACGCGCAGTACTCCAGCGTCCGCACCGGGATCCTGGTGGGCGCCACGCTCACCATGCTGCTGGTGGCGGCGTCGCTGCTGGTCACGACGTTGGAGCAGCTGCGCGAGCGGCGCCGGCTGCTGTCCTCGCTGGTCGCCTTCGGCACCCGGCGCTCCACGCTGGTCCTGTCGGTGCTGTGGCAGACGACGGTGCCGATCGTGCTCGGGCTCGCCCTCGCGGTGGCCGGCGGGCTCGGCCTCGGCATGGTGCTGCTGCGGATGATCGGCAAGTCGGTCGAGGACTGGTGGGTCTTCCTGCCGGTGGCCGGCGTGGGCGCGGCCCTGATCGCCGCGGTGACCCTGCTGAGCCTGCCGCTGCTGTGGCGCCTGATGCGCGCGGACGGGCTCAGGACGGAGTAGCGGGCCGGACGGCACGGCGGTCCGGACGGAGCAGACGGCCGGACGATACGAGGTGGGCGCGGGGTTTTCAGGTCTCCGCGCCCACCGGCGTCTCAGCCCCCGGTCCCCGCGCCCACCAGCCGTACCGGCAGCCGCCGCATCGCCTCCCGCAGCGCGTCCGCGAGCTGCTCGAACTCCGACTGGCGGGCCGCGCCCGTGCGCATGGCGAGGGCGATCCGGCGGGACGGGGCCGGGTCGGCGAAGCGCCCGGTGTGCAGGGCCGCGTCGCGGGCGGTCTCCACCTTGACGGCGGTGCGCGGCAGCAGCGTCACCCCGAGCCCGCCCGCCACCAGCTGGACCAGCGTGGACAGGCCCGCCGCGGTGGTGGTGACCGGGGTCCCCTCCGTGCGCCCGGCCTCGCGGCAGATGTCGAGGGCCTGGTCGCGCAGGCAGTGCCCCTCGTCGAGGAGGAGCAGCTTGAGCTCCTTGAGGGCCTCGCGCGGGATGTCCGTACGCCCGGCGAGCGGATGCCCCTCGGCGGTGACCAGCACGAAGTCCTCGTCGAAGAGGGGCAGCTCGGTGACCCCGGGCGCGCCGAGCGGCACCGCGAGCAGCAGCAGGTCGAGCCGGCCGGCGGCCAGCCCGTCGAGCAGCGAGGAGGTCTGCTCCTCGTGGACCTGGAGGTCGAGCGCGGGGTAGCGGGTGTGGACCAGGCGCAGCACGGTCGGCAGCAGGTAGGGGGCGACGGTCGGGATGACGCCGAGCCGGAGCACGCCGGTGAAGGGCGCCTGGGCCGCCTCGGCCTCCTCCATGAGCTCGCCGACCGCGTCGAGCACGGCACCGGCGCGGACCGCGAGCCGCTCCCCTGCGGGCGAGAGCAGCACCTTGCGGGTCGTACGCTCAAGGAGCTGGACACCGAGTGCCTCTTCGAGGGCCGACACCGCGCCCGAGAGGGCCGGCTGGCTCATCCCGATGGCCGCCGCCGCGTCCCGGAAGTGGAGGTGCTCCGCGACCGCCGCGAAGGCTCTGAGCTGGGACAGGCTGGGTTGCTTCACGCGCCGTACGGGAATCACTGATAACCACCTTCGATCAACGTGAGCAAGTCTAGCTATTTCACTGATCAATGCACTCCGTGCCATGCTGGGGATCCGTCCAACCCCTCACGGAAGACCCCAAAAGGGACCCTCCCGAAACGCAAGGAGAGCGCGTGCTCACTGTCGGTGACCAGTTCCCCACCTACGACCTGACCGCCTGCGTGTCGCTGGAGAGCGGCAAGGAGTTCGCGCAGATCGACCACAAGTCCTACGAGGGCAAGTGGCGCGTGGTGTTCTTCTGGCCGAAGGACTTCACCTTCGTCTGCCCCACCGAGATCGCCGCCTTCGGCAAGCTGAACGACGAGTTCGCGGACCGCGACGCGCAGATCCTTGGTGTCTCCGGCGACTCCGAGTTCGTCCACCACGCCTGGCGCAAGGACCACGCCGACCTGCGTGACCTGCCCTTCCCGATGCTGGCCGACTCCAAGCACGAGCTCATGAGCGACTGCGGCGTGCGCGGCGAGGACGGCTTCGCCCAGCGCGCGGTCTTCATCGTGGACCCGAACAACGAGATCCAGTTCACCATGGTGACCGCCGGCTCCGTCGGCCGTAACCCCAAGGAGGTCCTGCGGGTGCTGGACGCCCTTCAGACCGACGAGCTGTGCCCGTGCAACTGGAACAAGGGCGAGGACACCCTGGACGCCGGCGCCCTCCTGGCCGGTGAGTGAGCATGGCGCTCGATGAGCTGAAGGCCGCCGTCCCGGACTTCGCCAAGGACCTGAAGCTGAACCTCGGCTCGGTCATCGGCAACAGCGACCTGCCGCAGCAGCAGCTGTGGGGCACCGTGCTCGCCTGCGCCATCGCCTCGCGCTCGCCGAAGGTGCTGAAGGAGCTGGAGCCCGAGGCCCAGGCGAACCTGAAGCCCGAGGCGTACCAGGCCGCCAAGTCGGCCGCCGCGATCATGGCGATGAACAACGTCTTCTACCGGACCCGGCACCTGCTGTCGGACCCGGAGTACGGGACGATGCGCGCCGGTCTGCGGATGAACGTCATCGGCAACCCCGGTGTCGACAAGGTCGACTTCGAGCTGTGGTCGCTGGCCGTCTCCGCGATCAACGGCTGCGGCCAGTGCCTGGACTCGCACGAGCAGGTCCTGCGCAAGGCCGGGGTCGAGCGCGAGACCATCCAGGAGGCCGTGAAGATCGCCGCGGTCATCCAGGCGGTCGGCGTCACGCTGGACGCCGAGGCGGTCCTGGCCGAGTAGGTCCGGTCCGCACGCACGACGAGAAGGGCCCCGGGGCGCAGCACGCCCCGGGGCCCTTCCGTCATGCCGTCGACCTGAGCGCCGCCAGCAGCGCGTTCGCGTCCTCCAGGAGGTAGGTCCTGGTCGCGGCGGGATCGAGCGGCGGCGGCTCCTTGGGCGGCTGGTCGCCCTCGTAGACCAGCTCAGGGGTGAGCGCCAGCTCGACGACCGCCTGCCCGTCCAGGACGCTCAGGGTCATGTCGCCGGTGGCGCCCTCGTCGCGGAGGTAGGCGAGCTCGCCGGAGCCCGAGACGCGGTCGCCGATGCCCCGGAAGGGGTCGTTCATCCGCGCCTCGAACTCCGGGCGCGGGTCGGTGACCCGGTGCAGGGTGTACGTGACGGAGAGCCGGTACGGGACGGGCTCGGCGGCCAGGGTGACCGTGCACTCCGCCCGGAACAGGCCCGGGTGGTCCAGGATCATCGGGTTGGTGGCCTCTCCCTTGGGCCCGAAGGCGGAGGAGAGGCCGGGCAGGGCGGCCTTCCGGCAGGGCTCGTCCTCGGCCCGGTAGCCCTTGAAGTCGGGCCCGTCGGGCCCCGTCCGCTCGTACGCGACGAGCCCGGCGCCCCACACCGCCGAGGCGGCGGCGGCCCCGCCGAGCGCCCACAGCCAGGGGCGGCGGGGTCCGCGCGGGCCCCGCTCGGCGGGCAGCGGCTCCAGCGCGGCCGGGTATTCCGTACCGCCGACGAGCTCGGGTTCCGAGATCATCCGTCCACCCGCTCGGCCGTGCCGGGCGCCGGGGTCGGGGCGACCTCGTGGGCGGTGGCCCCGCGCGGCTCGGGCGCGGCCCGCAGGGCCTGCTCGTGGCTGTACGCGCGGAGGTAGCCGACCACCGTGTTGGCGACGGCGACCAGCGGGACGGCGACGACGGCGCCGCCGATGCCCGCGGTGAGTCCGCCGGCGGCGACGGCGAGGACCACCGCGAGGGGGTGCACCCGCACGGCCCGGCCCAGGATGAAGGGCTGGAGGACGTGGCCCTCGATCTGCTGCACGGCGAGCACCACGACGAGCACCATCAGGGCGGTGAACACCCCGTTGGTGACGAGCGCGACGACGACGGCGAGGGCGCCGGAGAGCACCGCGCCGACCATCGGGATGAAGGCGAACAGGAAGATGAAGACGGCGAGCGGCACCGCCATCGGCACATCGAGGAAGTAGAGCCCGAGGCCGATGAAGACGGCGTCGATCAGGGCGACGAGCACCGTGCCGCGGACGTACGCGGTGAGGGTGACCCAGGCCCGCGGGCCGGCTCCGGCGACCCCGGGCCTGGCCTGCGCGGGCACCAGCTTCAGCGTCCACTCCCAGACCTTCTTGCCGTCGTAGAGCAGGAAGAGGGTGGAGAACATGGCGAGCAGGATGCCGGTCATCGCCTCGACGATCACGGTCACACCCTGGAGCCCGGCGGAGGTGATCTGCTCGGCGTTGGCGCCGATGGTGTCGCTGAGGTTCTTGGCGATGTCGTTGATCTGCGACTCGGTGACGTGGAACGGGCTGTCGAGCAGCCAGCGCTTGAGCTCCTCGATGCCGTCGCGGACCTGGTCGGACAGGTTGTCGATGTTGTCCATCACCTGCCAGACCACGAACCAGCCGACCAGCCCCATCACGACGAAGCCGGAGACGGCGGTGACGGCGGTGGCCAGCCCGCGCGGCAGGCCCTTGCGGCGCAGCAGGACCACGATGGGCTGGAGCAGCGCGGTGATGAGGAGCGCGGCGACGAAGGCGAGCACGACGAGCTGGACGGAGCTGATCACCTTCATCAGCACCCAGACCGTCCCGGCGAGCACGAGCAGCCGCCAGCCGGCCTCGGCGGCGACCCGCATCCCCCACGGGATCGCGGCGACGGGGTCGGGGCGGGCGGCGACCGCGGGCGCGTAGGCGGGCGGCGCGGGGACGGAGGCCGCGGGGTCGGCGCCCGCGGGCGGCGCCGCGACGGGCTCCTTCACGACGGTGACCGCCGGTTCCGGCGGCATCGGCGGCGTCGGCGGTACGGGCGGCACGGGGGGCGGGCCCAGCGGGTCCTCGCGTTCGGCCTCCGCGCGGCGCTCGTCCAGGCGCTCGCCCATCCGGCTGACGCTCGCGCCCAGCCTGTTCAGCCATCCTGGCAGTCTCGACATGCTCTTTCCCTCTCCCCCTCCGAACCCCCGAACCTACACGCACGCAGCCCCCCACCGTAGGGACGGCGAGGGGCTGCGTGAAGTTGAGAGCGGTGCCGGTACTAGTACCAGCGGTTGGCCGTCCAGAACGACCAGGCGCCACAGGGGCTGCCGTAACGGCCGTCCATGTAGCTGAGGCCCCACTTGATCTGGGTGGCCGGGTTGGTCTGCCAGTCGGCGCCGGCCGAGACCATCTTCGAGCCGGGGAGCGCCTGCATGAGGCCGTAGGCGCCGGAGCTCGCGTTGACCGCGCGGTAGTTCCACCCGGACTCGTGGTCCACGATGTTGCTGAAGCACTGGAACTGGTCCGCCGGGATCATCTGGCGGGCCATCGCCTTGACCTCGGAGACGCTGTAGGAGCCCTGGGCGGAGAAGCTGCTCGCGTCGCGCAGCGCGGAACGGCTGGCGCGGTCGGCCTCCTCCTTGCGCTCCTTCTCGGCCTTGTCGGCGGCCTTCTTCTTGGCCTCGGCGTCCTTGGCGGCCTGCACGCGGGCGGCTTCCTCGGCGGACTTGCGCACGAGGGAGTCGGCGGCGGCGGCCTGCACGTCGGCCTGCTCCGCGAGGGTGGAGACCTGTACCTTGGCCTGCTCGCCCGCGGGGATCTCCGCGAGCAGCGTGGTGTCGGCCGCGGTGGCCTCGAAGTTGTCGTCGGCGGGCTGCGCGGCATTGCCCGAGGCGACGCCGACGACGGCGCCGACGGTGGTGACCGCAGTGGCCGAAGCCACCGCGAATCCCCGGACCGAGATCCGGCTCACACGGTTTCCTTCCAGCATCGCCCGCGCTGGTGACCGAGCGGGCGAAATCGTGCCCCTGGCGCTGGTCTCCGAACTGCTGGGTCACAGAAGACACGGGCCCGTGGTGCTGTGGGCGGCATACGGCTGACGGCTGTTCAGTTGTGTGGTGCCGCACCCCAGAGGGTGCACGTGTGCCGTATGCGGGGCCTGACGGAAGCAAGACTTTGCCGGACGCCCGTACCGCAAGGCAATTCCGAACTGCGTGTGAAAGCTCACACCCGAACAGGCGCACGGGATTTGGCCGATACGGCGGACAGCGCGGCGCCGCCCGGCTAAGCTCCTGCGCTTCGCCGGGCGGCGCCAACTGGGGTACGGAACGGGTCAGATCTGCCCGTCCTCCAGCAATTCGGTCACGAGCGCGGCGATCTGCGAGCGCTCGGAGCGGGTGAGCGTGACGTGGGCGAAGAGCGGATGCCCCTTCAGCTTCTCGACGACGGCCACGACTCCGTCGTACCGGCCGACCCGCAGGTTGTCGCGCTGGGCGACGTCATGGGTGAGCACCACCCGGGAATTCGAGCCGATCCGGGACAGGACGGTCAGCAGAACGTTCCGCTCCAGGGACTGGGCCTCGTCGACGATGACGAAGGCGTCGTGCAGCGAGCGGCCCCGGATGTGGGTGAGCGGCAGCACCTCCAGCATCCCGCGCCCGAGCACCTCCTCGATCACCTCGCGGCCCGCCACGGAGGACAGGGTGTCGAAGACCGCCTGGGCCCAGGGGCTCATCTTCTCGGCCTCGGTGCCCGGCAGATAGCCGAGCTCCTGGCCGCCGACCGCGTACAGCGGGCGGAAGACCATCACCTTCTGGTGCTGGCGCCGCTCCAGGACCGCCTCCAGGCCCGCGCAGAGCGCGAGCGCCGACTTGCCGGTGCCGGCCCGGCCGCCCATCGAGACGATGCCGACCTCCTGGTCGAGCAGCAGGTCCAGGGCGATCCGCTGCTCGGCGCTGCGGCCCCGGATCCCGAAGACCTCCCGGTCGCCCCGCACCAGCCGGACGCCGCCGTCGGCGGTGACCCGGCCCAGCGCCTTGCCGCGCTCGGACTGGAGCACCAGGCCGGTGTGCACGGGCAGCTCGGCCACCTCGGGCACGTACAGCCGCTCCTGGTCGTACAGGATGTCGATCTGGTCCGCCGAGAGGGCCAGTTCGGACATGCCGGTCCAGCCGGAGTCCGTGATGGCGAGCTCCGCCCGGTACTCCTCGGCGAGGAGCCCGACGGAGGACGCCTTGATGCGCAGCGGCAGGTCCTTGGAGACGACCGTGACGTCGTACCCCTCCGCCTGGAGGTTGCGCGCGACCGCGAGGATCCGGGAGTCGTTGTCGCCCAGCCGGTAGCCGGCCGGGAGGACGCCGGGGTCGGAGTGGTTGAGTTCGACGCGGAGCGTCCCGCCCACGTCCCCGATGGGGAGGGGGGCGTCGAGGCGGCCGTACCGGACCCGGAAGTCGTCCAGGTGGCGCAGGGCCTGCCGGGCGAAGTAGCCGAGCTCGGGGTGGTGCCTCTTGGCCTCCAGCTCGGTGACCACGACGATCGGGAGCACGACCTCGTGCTCCTCGAAGCGGGTCATCGCGCTGGGGTCGGCCAGCAGGACGCTGGTGTCGAGAACATAGGTGCGCCTGTCGGACAAGCGGCGCTTCGTGCTGGTCACCACGGAAGGACAGACCCCCTTCGAGCACCCCTGTGAGGTCGGGGTGCGACGGCTCCGCCCGCGGGGGAACCGCCGTCGCTGCGGAATGGGACCGGGCTCAGGCCACGATGCGCGGGCCGAGCTCCGGCCCTCCGCTTCGTCCGTACAGACACTGCACGGTCGTCCTGGTGCAAAGGGCCTCCCGGGTGGCGGTCTCCGTGCCGCTCACTTCACCAGGGATATGCCCTCGAACACACGCCGTCATGCAGGGGCATATGACGGCGTGTTCATGAACAAGGGGTGACCAGGGGTACCGGAGAGACCGGAGGGGGTCAGGAGCCGAAGCGGCGGTGCCGCGCCGCGTAGTCGCGCAGCGCGCGCAGGAAGTCGACCTTGCGGAAGGCGGGCCAGTGCACTTCGCAGAAGTAGTACTCGGAGTGCGCGCTCTGCCACAGCATGAATCCGGACAGGCGCTGCTCGCCGCTGGTGCGGATCACCAGGTCCGGGTCGGGCTGGCCGCGCGTGTAGAGGTGCTCGGAGATGTGCTCGACGTCGACGATCTCGGCGAGCTCCTCGAAGCTCGTGCCCTTCTCCGCGTGCTCCAGGAGCAGCGAGCGGACGGCGTCCGCGATCTCCTGGCGGCCCCCGTAGCCCACCGCGACGTTCACGAGTATCCCCGTGTTGTCGTGGGTGGACTGCTCGGCCTCCTTCAGCACGGACTGGGTACGGGCGGGCAGGAGGTCCATCGTGCCGACGTGGTGCACCCGCCAGCGGCCGTCGGAGGCGAGCGCGCGGACCGCGTCCTCGATGATCGAGAGCAGCGGGACGAGCTGCTCCTCGGGGCGGTTCAGGTTGTCGGTGGACAGCATCCAGAGGGTGACGACCTCGACGTCCGTCTCGGAGCACCAGCCGAGCAGTTCCCGGATCTTGTCCGCGCCCGCCTTGTGACCCTGCTCGGGGGTGCCGCCGGCGGCCTTGGCCCAGCGGCGGTTGCCGTCGAGGATGACACCGATGTGCTTGGGCACCTGGTCGTGGTCGAGTCGGCCTTCCACCCGGCGCGCGTACAGCCCGTACACCAGGTCGCGCAGGTTCACCGTGCTTTACCCCTCCATGAGTGTCGGCCCCCCGAAGCCGCCACATTACTGCGCACGGGTCACGGCCTCCCAGCCCGGGACTGTCACAAGTCCGTGATAAGCAGAGATACGTGACTGATTCCCCCCTGTACCGCGCCTCCTCGACCCGCTACGACGCCATGGAGTACCGGCGCACCGGCCGCAGCGGGCTCAAGCTGCCCGCCGTCTCGCTCGGCCTGTGGCACAACTTCGGCGACGACCGCACCCTCGACTCCCAGCGGGCGATCCTGCGCCGCGCCTTCGACCTGGGTGTCACCCACTTCGACCTGGCGAACAACTACGGCCCGCCGCCCGGCTCCGCCGAGCTCAACTTCGGCAAGATCTTCGCGCAGGACTTCGCGCCCTACCGGGACGAGCTGATCGTCTCGACCAAGGCGGGGTACGAGATGCACCCCGGCCCGTACGGCGAGTGGGGCTCCCGCAAGTACCTGATGTCGTCACTCGACGCCTCGCTCAAGCGGATGGGCCTCGACTACGTCGACATCTTCTACTCGCACCGCTTCGACCCGGAGACCCCGCTGGAGGAGACGATGGGGGCGCTCGCCTCCGCCGTCCGGCAAGGCAAGGCGCTGTACGTCGGCGTCTCCTCGTACACGAGCGAGCAGACCGCCGAGGCGGCGCGGATCCTCAAGGAGATGGGCGTCCCGGCCCTGATCCACCAGCCCTCGTACTCGATGATCAACCGCTGGACCGAGGAGGACGGGCTGCTCGACACGCTGGAGGCGGCCGGCATGGGCTGCATCTCCTTCGTGCCGCTGGCCCAGGGCCTGCTCACCAACAAGTACCTGAAGGGCATCCCGGAGGGCTCCCGGGCCACCCAGGGCAAGTCGCTCGACCCGAACCTGCTCTCCGACGAGGTGCTGCGCCGGCTGCGCGGCCTCGCGGACATCGCCGGGCGGCGCGGGCAGTCGCTGGCGCAGCTCGCGCTGTCGTGGGTGCTGCGGGACCCCCGGATGACCTCGGCGCTGATCGGCGCGTCGAGCGTGGCGCAGCTTGAGGAGAACGTGGCGGCGCTGGCGGCGGCTCCGCTGTCGGCGGCGGAGCTGGCGGAGATCGACTCCTTCGCGGTCGACACCGAGGGCACCAACATCTGGGCCGGCCGGGGCTGACGCGCCCCTGAGGGCACCGGAAGAGACCGGAAGAGAAACCAGAGAGAAAAGGGCAAGAAAAACGGGCCGGTCCGTGGGGGGGATACGGACCGGCCCGAGGGGGGGTTTCCACCATAACCCTTCATTAGTCGTGCTGCGCGCCACCCGCGCCGACCGGAGTGTCGCGGACGCCCCGGAGGCCAAGCGGCACAAGGGCTCCGGGGGTGTGTGGCGGGTTTGCGCCCGGGTGTGGCGGCGGAATCGGTACCTCCGACGGGGGACCCCCGCGCCGGATCGCCCGGTTGACGCGGCGCCGCAGGTCAGGACGGGGTGCGGGGGGTCTTCGTCCGGTGCAGCAGGGTGATGCCGTCACGGCGGGCGACCAGCTCGTAACCGTGCAGGCGCCGGGCGTCGCGGAGTTCCGCGAGCTGCTGGGGCAGCGGGTAGGGCCAGTGGCCGGGCTTGTACGGCCAGGACTCGGGGGTCTCGCTGTCGTGGACGATCCACTCGGCGGTCGGCGGCGGGACCTCGCGGGGGTAGTCGTAGAGCCTCCCGCCGACCGGGAAGGTCGGGAAGAGGACCACCTCGCAGCGGGCGGTGAGCTGGGGCGCGAGCCGGTTGGAGGCGGCGACGGTGGCGCCGTCGGGGATCTCGGCGAGCAGCGCGCGGGCGGCCCGTACGTGCGCGGTGGTGTGCCAGGTGGCCCGCTGGGCGAGCTGGGCCAGCGGGAACGAGGGCAGCAGCACCGCCGTCACGGCGAGCACGGTGGCGAGCGGGGCGCGGCGGCGGCGCGGGTCGGGCTCGCGGGCGAGGACGTCGACGAGCGCGGCGAAGACGACGGGCATCAGGATCGCGCTGTAGTGGAAGGCGGTCCCCCAGTGGAAGCCGTTCTCCGAGGCCATCCGCCAGCCGAGGGTGGGCAGCGCGATCAGCGCGAGCGGGGAGCGCAGCGCGAGGAGCGCGGAGGGGGCGAAGACGAGCACGAGGGTGGTGGCCTTCGTCTCCGGACGCAGCAGGTCGAGCGGGGCGTGCGCGAGGGCGCCGAGGAGCGAGCCGTGCGCCGCCGCGAGGTTGCCGCCGTGGGCGTAGCCGCCGGCCGGGGCGAGGGCCGGCAGCAGCACCGTGATCTCCAGGAACGAGCCGAGCAGGCCCGCGGCGACGGTGCCGAGGCCGAGCCGGAGCGTGCCGCGGTCGGCGCGGCCCTTGAGGACGAGGTAGCCGCCGACGGCGGCGAGGGTGAGGCCGAGGTCCTCCTTGACCAGGAGGAGCGGCGCCGTCCAGCCGACGGCGGCGCGCCAGCGGCGGGCGCCGAGCGCCTCCAGGCCGAAGGCGAGCAGCGGCACGGCGAGGCTGACCTCGTGGAAGTCGAAGGCGGCGGCGGAGGCGACGCCCCAGCTCAGCCCGTAGCCGGCGGCGACGCAGTGGGCGGCGCGGCGGCCGAGCGCGCGCAGCGCCCAGCGGGCGAGCGGGACGACGGCGAGCGCGAGGAGCGCGGACTGGGCGACGAGCAGGGTGAGCGGGGAGGGGAAGAGCCGGTAGAGCGGGGCGAGGGCGGCGAGCAGCGGGTGGAAGTGGTCGCCGAGCAGGTTGAAGCCCTCGCCGCGCAAGGGGGCGACGGGGATGCGGAGTTCGGCGTAGGCGCGGACGGCCTGTTCGAAGATGCCGAGGTCGTAGCCGGTGGTGCGCAGGAGCTGGTGGCGGCGGACCGCGACGGTCGCGTAGAGCAGGCAGAGCGCGAGGGCCCAGGCCCAGGGCAGGACGCCGGGGCGCCGGTGCCAGGGGGTGGGGGCGGGCGGGGCCGCTCCGCGCGTGGCTGATGCCGGTTTTTCGGCGATTGTCCGCATATGGGGTGATGCTAGGACGGCCTGTTCAGGGGGTGGCGGTGAACGCGCCGAGGAGCAGGCCGAGGAGGGCGCCGCCGAGCATGAAGGGGCCGAAGGGGATCGCGGAGCCGCGGCCCGCGCGCCGGGCGAGGACCAGCCCGAGGCCGTACAGCGAGCCGAGCAGGAAGCCCGCGAACGCCCCCGCGAACAGCACGCCCCAGCCGTACCAGCCGAGCGCGGCGCCGAGCGGCACGGCCAGCTTCACGTCGCCGAAGCCGAGCCCGGCCGGGTGGGTCAGGTGGAGCAGCAGATAGCCGCCGCCGAGCACCAGCGCGCCCAGCAGGGCGTGGCGCCAGGACCCGGCCGCGTACGGCAGCAGGGCGGCGGCCCCGAGCAGCGGCGGGAGCGCCGCCGCGAGCGACAGGGTCAGCGGGTCGGGCAGCCGGTGCACGCGCGCGTCCACCCAGGCCAGCAGGATGCCGACGGGGGCGGCCAGCAGCCAGACCGCCACCTCGGGCCGGGGCCCGCCGGCGGCGGCGAGCGCCGCGCAGACCAGCGCCGTGACCAGGGGCGCGGCGGACGGCGCCCGGGTGGTGGCGCAGCCGCCCCGGCCCGGCCCGCCGAGCCAGCCTCGGGCCGGACCGGCGAAGGGGTGCCCGGCGGGGCAGCGGTCCCGCCACGGCTCCCCGGCGGGGACGGCGAGCCGGTACGCGGCCCGGGGCACGAAGCGGCCCGCCGCCGCGCCCCACAGGGCGGCGGCGACGACGAAGGCGAGCGAGACGGGGTCCACCCGCCGACCCTAGGGCCTGTCGTCACACTCCGGTCGTCGCATGGCAGAGGGGAGTGTCACGACAGGCCCTGAGAACTAGGGTCGGCGCCATGGGGAGACCAGAGGGACGCGGAGGGCGGCGGCTGCGGCTGCCGGGCCGGGGGTGGCGGGACGGCGGCGGGTCGCTGGGGACGCCGGGCGGGGCGGTGCCGTTGGAGATCGCCGCTTCCTCTCGCGCGCGGCGGCGCGGGCTGCTCGGCCGGGACGGGATCACGGGGGCGCTGCTCATCACCCCGACCAACAGCGTGCACACCTTCGGGATGCGTTTCCCCCTCGACGTGGCCTATCTGGACCGCTCGCTGACCGTCCTCGCCGTGGTCGCCATGCGGCCGGGCCGGCTCGGCATGATCCGCCCGCGCGGACGGCACGTCCTGGAGGCGGAGGCGGGCGCGATGGCCGTGTGGGGGCTGCGCCCGGGGGTGCGGGTCACGGTGGACCCGACCCCAGCAGGGTGAAGGCCCCGTAGACGGCGGAGGCCAGCGCCAGCGCGGCGAGCACCGGGACGGCCGTACGGGCGCGGAGCCGGGCCAGGGCGACGGCGGGCGGCAGCAGCAGCCCGAACGCGGGCATCATCAGGCGCGGCCGGGAGCCGAAGTAGGCGGCGCCGACCAGGGAGATCACGACGACAGTGACCGTGTAGACGAGCAGCGGGAGCGGCTGCCGCTGCCGCACGCACAGGGCCACCAGCCAGCCCAGCAGCCCGAGCGCGGCGCACAGGCCGAGGGCGGCGGGCCAGGGCAGCCCGGCGATGAAGCGGGCGAGGGCGACGCCGCCGTCGATGGAGTTGCCCCAGGCCGACTGGACGTCGAAGTAGGCGGTGGCGCTGCCCTGCCGGACGCCGACGTAGACGATGTACGCGAGCCAGCCGAGCGGCGCCAGCAGCGCGCCCGCGAGGACCGGGGCCCGCAGCCGGCGTTCCCGTACGACCGTGACCAGGGCGGTGATCCCGATCGCGGCGATCAGCGCGGCGGCGGTCGGCCGGGTCAGGCCCGCGAACACGCACAGCGCGCCCGCGAGGATCCAGCGCCCGCGCAGCACCGCGAGGACCGACCAGGCGGCGAGCGCGGTGAACAGGGTCTCCGTGTACGCCATCGACTGCACGAACGCCGTCGGGTACACCCCCCACAGCACCGCGAGCACCAGCCCGGCGCGCCGCCCGGCCACATGGGCGCCGACCTCGTGAATGCCCCAGGCGGCGGCGAGCGAGGCGGCCCAGGAGACCAGCAGCCCGGCGGTGGGCACGTCGACGGGCAGGACGGCGGCGACGGCCCGTTCGAGGGCCGGGAAGAGCGGGAAGAACGCCAGGTCGGCGTGGACGGCGCCGTCGGGGAGGGTGACCTGGTAGCCGTAGCCGTGCTCGGCGATCCGGGCGTACCAGACCGCGTCCCAGCGCCCCGAGAGCCGGTGCAGCCCGTCCTTGCCGGTGGCCGCCGCGACGACGGCGAGCACGGCGAGGCCGAGCAGGCGGGTGGCGGCGTAGGCGCCCAGGGCGGCCCAGGGCGGCCCAGGGCGGGGCGGGGCGGCGGTGCTGCGGGACATGCGGTCGATTATGTCCGCAGCACCTCGCGGGACCGGCCGGGTGAGGGGCGGGGTGATCAGGGGCGTGATCAGCCGGGTGGCCGGCCCGGCGTCGGTCCGCCGGTTCGGCCCGGTGGTCAGCCCGGCGGGCGGAGCCGGAGGTATCGCGCGGAGAGCACCGGGCCGAGCTGCCCCGCGATCTCGTGGCCGGGCTCCGGCGGCTTGGGCAGGTCGCCCAGGAACGAGGTGACGATCACCTCGTCGATGCCGAGGACGCCCCGGCAGCACTGCTCCTCCAGGAAGTCCAGGGTCCGGCGCCAGCGGTCCTGGTCGGCGAGGAAGGAGCTGACCGTGCCCTGGACCACGTCCCAGAAGAAGACGTGCGGCAGGACACCGCCCTGGCTGAAGACATGCGACTCGTAGGCGTCACGGAACTCGGGAATCCGGTCGACGAGGTCGCTGACCAATTGGACACTCGGTGTCGTGGTCGTCATGGGCTGCCCATTTCGGACTTCGAAAGCGCTCTGTAGCTGTTGCTCTTCTGACCAGGATGCTCCTCCCGAAGTGCCCCGTCCCGTCACTTTTGCGCTTTCCTGACGACGTCTTATGCACGGTTTTCCACAGGGGGTGCGAATGATCCCCCATCCGTGGATCCTTGCGCGTATGTACGAGTTGGCGAGGCTCGCGAGGGGCGGGGTGCTCCTCACGGTGTGGGCGCTCGCGGCCGGCTGGCCGCGGGCGCGACTGGCCGCACGGCTGCGCGGGGAGGGCCGGCAGCGGATCTGGAGGGGCGCCTGGGCGGTCCCGGGGAAGGAGGTGGACCGGTGGGTGCGGGCCGGGGCGGTCCAGCTGCTCCGGCCGGAGCTGGTGTGCAGCCACCGGACGGCGGCGGCGCTGCACCGCATCGAGCTCCCGGCGGCCCGCCGGGGCGGGACGGGTGGGCCGGACGGGACGGAGCCGCTGGAGTTCACCGGGCCCGGGGGCGGCTCCGCCGGTGGCCGGATACGGGTGTACGGGACCGCCCGCCTGACGGACCGTGACCGGGGGACGCGGCGCGGGCTGCGGGTGACGAGCCCGGCGAGGACGGTCGCCGACCTCATACGGGCCGCCGCCACGCGCGAGGAGGCGCTGGTGGTCGCGGACTCGGCGCTCTCCCGCCGCCGGGTGGGCGGCCGCTGCCGGGAGCCGCTCCTGGACCGGGAGGCGCTGGCGGCCGCGCTCGCGGTGCCGCGCCGTCCGGGCGGCCCGCGGGCCCGGCGCCGGCTGCCGCCGGCCGAGCCGGGCGCGGGCTCGCCCGCCGAGACGGTCGCCCGGCTGCGGCTGCGGGACGCGGGCCTGTTCCCCGAGGTGCAGCCGGTGCTCCGGGCGCCCGGCGGGCAGGCGCTGCGCCCCGACTTCCTGTTCCGCGCCGAGGGGCTGGCCGTGGAGATCGAGGGCTTCGCCTTCCACGGCACCCGGGAGGCGCACGAGCGGGACGTGCGGCGGTTCAACGCGCTGGGGGGCTGCCCCGGGGTGCGGCGGGTGCTGCGCTTCACGGCACGGGAGGTGTTCGAGCACCCGGACCGGATGACGGCGGCGGTCCGGGCGGCCCTCAGCTCTCTCGGGACGCCGCCGCGTGCCGGCCCGCGGGCCGCCGCCGCCCCATGACGAAGGGCCAGACGCCGAGGCCCGCGAGGAGGACGGTGCCGGTGCCGATCCCGGCGAAGCCGAGCGCCCGGAGGGCGGGATCGGGGGCGGCGGGGCCGGCGGACCCGCCCCCTCCTCCGTCCCCGCCCCCGCCTCCTCCCCCGGCTCCTCCGGGGAGGTGGGCGAGGTCGAGGTCGAGGGCGAGGGGGGCGGGCGCTCGGCGGTCGAGGGTGAGCTGGACGTAGTAGGCGCCCGCGAAGCGCATCGCGCTCACCGCTTCCGTGGCGCCCTCGTTGCGCTGGGCGTAGGCGGCCGGGGCGGTGGCGAGGAGGAGCTCGGCCGGGGCGCCGGTGTACAGCGCCTTGCGCTCCTCGACGGCGCCGCGCGCGGGGTTGTAGAGCGCGAGCCGGAGCCCGTCCGGGAGGGCGGACCGGCCGGGCGGGGGCGTGCCGCCGGCGAACCGGGCCCGCGCGAAGAGCTGCTGGCCCCAGGCGACCGGCACCCGGTAGAAGCGGCTCTCCCCCGGGCGCAGTTCGTCGCGCCAGGTGCCGTCGGCGACGGGGGCGGCGTCGTTGAAGCCGGTGCCGCCGCGGGCCGTGCCGCGCGCGGGGCCGGTGCCGAGGGCGGCGGGCGGGGCGGTGCTCCAGCCGGTGGGCGCGGGGCCCGCGCCGTCGGGGGCGCCCGTGTCGGCGACGTAGCCGAGCTCGACGGTCCGCCGCCGCACCGCGCCCAGCGAGCGGCCGACGCCCTCGACCACGAGGACGTACTCCCCCGGCTCCTGGCAGGGGCGGCCGGGGCCGATCCGGCGGGAGACGTAGTCGGCGACGGGGCGGGCGGTGTCGCCGTAGAAGCGGATGTCGTTGGGCGGGCCGCAGGCCGCGCCGGAGGCGGAGCGCAGGGCGAGCGAGAGGCCGTCGACGACGTCGACGCGGTCGCCGGGCTCGGGGGCGAGGACGGCGGAGAGGAAGACGTCCGAGGTGCCGTCGAGCCGGAGCCGGTACGTGTGCGTCTCGCCGCGCGCGAGGGCGTCGGTGTAGGTGCCGGGGCCCGGCAGCACGGCCCCGGAGCGGACGGGGCGGGCGTCCGGGGCGGTGCGGTAGCCGGGCGGCTCGGCGGCGGGGCCGGGCGCCGCCGTGCCGCCCAGCAGCGCGGTGGCGAGGAGGGCGGCGAGGAGCGGGGGCGGCGGCACCGGCGGCTACCCGGTGGTCCGGGGGAAGGAGACCTCGACCCGGCGGTTCTTCTTCCGCCCCTCCTCGGTGGCGTTGTCCGCGATCGGGTAGTCCTCGCTGTAGCCGCGGATCTCGAAGGTGGTGCCCGCGTCGAGGTTCTTCGCGAGCTCCTGCTGGACGGCGTCGGCGCGCGCCTTGGAGAGCTTCAGGCCGTGCTCGTAGGTCCCGAGGTCGTCGGTGAACCCGAAGACGCGGACGCGGCCGGAGCCCTGCTTGTTGATCTCCACGGCGATGGCGGCGATGCGGGCGGTGGCGGCGGGGCTCAGCTTGGCGCTGTCCTTGCCGAAGAGGACCTCGGCCTGGAGCGCGAAGGTCACGTCGACGTTGGTGTCCTCGCGGCGCTGCTCGCCGCCCTGCTCCTCGACGATCTGCTTGATGTCGAGGATCTTCGCGGGGGCGAGGGTGGCGCCGTCGGGGAGCATCAGCTCGGGCGAGTTCGCGTCGATGGCGGGCGGCGGCGACGCGCTCCCGGCCGCCCCGGGCGGGTCGTCGGCCCGCGCGGTCCCTACGACGGCGGTACCGGACAGCAGCAGGAGGCAGGCGGTGAGAGCGGCGAGTCGGCGGGGTGTCGTCGTCATGGCTGCGCCCTCAGGAGAGCTTGATGGTGGCGGGGTCGAAGGTGGGGAGCTGGAGGGAGACCTCGGTGGTGGTGGGGGGTGGGGCGGGGAACTGCATGAAGACGGAGGTCCAGGCGCCGGCGGCGAGGCTGGAGAGGTCGGTGGTGGTGAGCGGCCGGCCGTCCGTGTCGCGGAGTACGTAGTAGCGCTTCTTCCCGACGGAGTCGACGAGGGTGGCGCCGCCGAGGGAGTTGCCGTGCTTGATGATCTCGGTCTCGTCGCCGCCGAGCTGGGCCGGGATGACGTTCATGGCATCGGACTTGTTCGTCAGTCTGCCCTTGACGGTCAGGAACCCGCCCCGGTCGCGCTTCGCCTCGAAGACCGAGAGTTCGAGGCCCTCCTGCCCCTTGAGGACGGCGATGGGCTCGGCGGGCTCCTCGGACTGTGGCCGGGAGTCGCCGCCGCCGCTCTTCGGGGAGCTCGTGGTCGCCGCGGGTTTGCCCTGCGGCGGCTTTTCCTCACCACCACAGGCTGCGAGACCCAGGGTCAGTCCGGCCGCGATGACCACCGCGGCCATCCCTCTTCCGGCCTTCGTTGCGTGCCGCACACTCATCAGAACAGGGTCCTTCGCTCGTCAGTCGGCCAGTCGGACGGAGAAGAGGACAGCCGCGTCGGGCAGCCTCGGGCGCTCGGGGTCGATGGTCCACTCGACGCCGTCGCAGACGAGGCCGGTGATGGGTTCCGGTTCGGGGCTCGGCGTCGGTGTCGGCTCGGGCGTCGCCGTGCCGGTGGGCGTGGGAGTGCTGGGCGTCGGCGGAGACGTCGGCGGAGGCTCCTCGAAGACGCAGCGCGGTTCGAGCACGGCGGTCGCGCTCGCCACCGCGTGCTGCTTGGCCGCCCCCGGCAGGCCCACGGCGTCGAGCGTGCGGATCCGCACCCGGAAGCCGGACTCCAGGGGGGTGCACCCCGTGTCCCAGAGCTCCGCGCGGTTCTTCGACGCGAAGAGATCCGCCCGCTCGCAGGCGCGTCCGGTGTCGTACTCCTCACCCCGCAGGTACCCGCCCCAGGCACCGGGATCCAGGATCACGTCGAGCCAGCCGTCCCGCAGTTGCTCCCGGGCGTCCTGCGCCGCCGCGAGCGCGGCGGCATCGGCCGCGGTCTGCCCGCCATTGCGGGTGGCCGCCGCCTGTCCGACGGCGAAGTACACGAACGCCAGGAAGAGCAGACCGGCGATCACCGCCACGTAGACGGGAAACGCCTGGCCCGCATCGCCCGCCGGGCGGCCGGCTAGTGCCCGCCGCCCTGGCCGCCGCCGCCGCCCGTCAGTTCGCCGATCTTCTTGGAGATCGCGTTCTTGATGTCCTGGCCGATGCTCGTGCCCGTGATCGCGACCACGATCGCCACCACCACCACGATGATCCCCAGGTACTCCACCGCCGTCTGCCCGCGGTCCCCGCGCCTCCTCGACCAACTGCCCGCCTGTACGCGGGCCTTGGTCAGGAGCTTCAGCAGTGCGTCGTTCATGGTCTTCCCCTCCGTGTCCGGCGACGCGGGCAGGGTACGCCTCCGAGGCGGGGCGTTCACAGGGTCCGTAGGCCCAATCACGGTGGGTAGTCATGACGCCGTCCTCGTGCCGAGCCAGGAGGCGATGGCCTCGCCGCGGGTGGCGCTGTCGAGTTTGGCGAAGATGCGGTTGATGTGGTTCTTCACCGTCTTCTCGGTGATGGAGCAGCTGGCGGCGATCTGCTGGTTCGTCATGCCCGACGCGATCAGGTCCATCACCTCCGCCTCCCTCGCACTCAGACCGAAGCGTCCCACACTTGGTTGCATCTGCGAAGCAGGATTTCGAAAACGCAATATGTTCGAGACAGTTGAGCTTCCGCCACCATGTGCAGTCGCACGCATCACCCGTAAGAGCTCCGCCACCGTGAACGCCCCGTGGACCAGGTGCGGCACCCCCTCCGGCACCCCCGCGCCCGGGTGGGTCAGCAGCAGGACCGGCGCCGCCGCGGTCAGGTCCCGCGGCGCCGTCGCGGAGTCCAGGAGGATCAGGTCCGGGGCCGTGCGGCGGGCCGTCGTCACCGTCTCGCGGGCGTCCGGCGGCTCCGCGACGACGCCCACCACCCGCAGCCCCGCCCGCGCCCCGAACAGCGTCGTGAGGCCCGCCCGGACCACCGGGTTCGGGCTCACCACCAGGACTCTCAGCACTCCCCTCACCTCACTCGCCGGTGATCGAGCCGAAGTCGGTGCCCGTGCCGAGGAACAGGCCCGCCCCCAGCAGGATCATCGTCGCCGGGACCATCAGGGTCGTGATCACCATCGTCGCCTTGGGCACCGCCTTCGCCGCCTTGCGCCGCGCGTTCTGCGCGTCGGTGCGCCGCATGTCGGTCGCGATCTGGATCAGCGTGTCGACGATCGGCGCGCCCAGCTCCTCGCCCTGCTGGAGCGCCGTGACGAACTGCGCCACCTGCTCCGAGTCGTTGCGTCGCCGCAGCTCGTCGAACGCCTGGCGGCGGCTGACGCCCATGTCCATCTGGCGCAGGGTGATCCGCAGTTCGTCCGCCCACGGCCCCTCGTACCGCTCCGCGACCCGCTCCAGCGCCTGCCGGAAGCCGAGCCCGGCGGAGACGACGACGGCGAGCACGTCGAGGAAGTCCGGGAGGGTCCGCTCGATCTGGTCCTTGCGGATCCGCACCGCCGACCAGATGCCCACCTCGGTCCAGAACGCGCCGAAGGCGAACAGCAGCACCGCGACCAGGAACGAGCCCCTGGTCAGCATCAGCAGCCCGCCGAGCACCCCGAGGAAGCCGTAGACGGCCCGCCGCGCCCCGTACCGGTCGATCGTCAGGCCCCCGGGGTTGCCGGCCAGGTCGATCCGGCGCCGCACCGAGCTGACCCGCTTGGGCCCCATCAGCCGCAGCACGGCGGGCGACCAGCGCATCCCGAGCCGGTCCACGAGCGAGTCGACGGCCCCGGTCCGGGTCGCGCCGACCTCCAGGGCGAGCTGGAGGTCCGAGGGCAGCTTCGCGTCCGCGCGGTAGAGCCGGACGCCGTAGCAGACACCGGCGACGGAGAGCCCGGCCAGCAGGGCGAGGAGGAGGTCCACGGTCGTCACACGCCCCTACACGTCGATCTTCGAGAAGCGGCGGATCGCGACGAAGCCGAGCCCGTACAGCGCCACGGCGATCACCACCGCGAGCTGCCCGAGGCCCGAGCCGGTCATCCGGTCCAGCGCGCCCGGCTGCATGTTGTCGATGAGCAGCAGCGAGCCGACGCCGATGACCGGCACCGCGTACGCCGTGAGGCTCACCTGCGAGAGCTGGGTGCGGACCTCGCGCCGGGTCTCCTTGCGCTCCTCCAGCGTGTCGGTGAGGTTGCGCAGCGAGGAGACCACGGTGCCGCCCGCCCGGTTCGCCAGGACCAGCGTCGTGACGAGGACGACGAGTTCGCGCGAGGGCAGCCGCTCGGCCAGCTCGCCGAGCGCCTCGTCGACCGAGGTGCCGACGGCGAGCTGCTGGGCCACCTTCTCCAGCTCGTCGCCGGCCGGGGCCTCCAGCTCGTCGGCGGCGAGCGAGAGCGCCATCCGCAGCGCGAGTCCGGCCTGGGTAGCGTTGGCGAGGATGCGGGAGAGCTCGGGGAGCTGGTTGATGAACTTCTCGATCCGCTTCTGCCGCTGCCAGTTGAGGAAGCCCAGCGCCACCCACACCCCGAGGAAGCCGCAGATCGGGCCGAAGAACGGGGAGAGCAGGGCCTGGCCGACGACCCACAGGACGACGACCGTCGCCGTCATCGCGACCACGAACTCGCCGGGCGTCACGTCGAGTCCGGTGGCCGAGATACGCCGCTCCAGCCGGCGCCCGAAGGCGGTGCGGCGGACGCGCCGGTCCAGGCCCCGGAACGGGCGGCGGCGCCCGCCCGGACCGCCGTCCCCGCCCTCGCCCGCGTCGGCGGACAGGCGGGCGATGAGCGCGGCCTTCTGGGCGGCCCCGCTCGCGTACGTCCGGATGCCGAGCACCGCCAGCACACAGCAGACCAGCGTCGCGCCCACGGTCAGCAGCGTCGGGTTCACGTCGGTCATCCTCTCCTTCTCCCCCTGGCCCTGTCCTCTGGCCCTGTTCCTCTGGCCTTGTTCCTCTGGCCTTGTTCCTCTGGCCCTGTTCCTCTGGCCTTGTCCCTCTGTCCCTCTGTCCCTCTTCGCCCGCTCCTCGTCCCCCGCTTCGGCTACTTCGCTTCCCGCACCGCCAGTTGCTCCTCGTGCGCGGCCACCCCGAACGCCTGCGGGAGCGGCTGCCCGGCCATGTACAGCCGCTGGGCGACCCGGCGCGGCAGCGGGTGGTACGCGAACTCCCCGTACACCCGTCCATCGGCCGCCGGCGGCTGGGCCAGGAACCGGCAGACGGTGGCCAGCAGATAGCGCTCGCGCCCGTCGGAGGCGAGGATCGCGATCTCGGTGACCCGGCGGGTGCCGTCGGGGTGCCGGGTGAGCTGGACGAGGACGTCGACGGCGCTGTTGATCTGGTCGCGCAGCGCCTCGAAGGGCACCTTGACCTCCGACATCGACGCCAGGGTCTGGAGCCGCATCAGGGCGTCCTCGGCCGAGTTGGCGTGCACGGTGGCGAGCGAGCCGTCGTGGCCGGTGGACATGGCCTGGAGCATGTCGAGGGTCTCGCCGCCGCGGACCTCGCCGACCACGATCCGGTCGGGGCGCATCCGGAGCGAGTTGCGGACGAGGTCGCGGATGGTGACGGCGCCCCGGCCCTCGATGTTGGGCGGGCGGGCCTCAAGGCGGATCACGTGGGACTGCTGGAGCTGGAGTTCGGCGGAGTCCTCGATGGTGATGACCCGCTCGCCGTCGGGGATCAGCCCGGACAGCGCGTTGAGCAGCGTGGTCTTCCCGGTGCCGGTGGCGCCGGAGACGATGATGTTGAACTTCGCCTGGACCAGCCCGGAGAGCAGCAGCAGCATCTGCTCGTCGAGGGAGCCGAGGCCGACCATCTCGTGCAGGGTGTACGCGCGGGGGAAGCGGCGGATGGTGAGGGTGGCGCCGGTGAGCGAGAGCGGCGGGATGACGACGTTGACGCGCTCGCCGGAGGGCAGCCGGGCGTCGACCATCGGGTTGGACTCGTCGACCCGCCGGTTGACGGTCGACACGATCCGCTCGATGGTCTGCATCAGCTGCTCGTGCGAGGCGAAGCGCAGCGGCAGCAGCTCCACCCGGCCCGCGCGCTCGATGTAGATCTGGTCCGGGCCGTTGACCATGATCTCGGTGATGGAGGCGTCTTCGAGGAGCGGTTCGAGGACGCCGAGCCCGAGCGCCTCGTCGACCACGCGCCGGATCAGCTGGGCCCGTTCCGCGGTGGAGAGGACGGGGCCCTCGCGGCTGATGATGTGCCCGAGGACCCGCTCCAGGCGGGCCCGGCGCTCGGCGGCGGCGAGCGCGGACATCTCGGTGAGGTCGATCTCCTCCAGGAGCTTGGCCCGGAAGGACGCGACGAGGTGTCCGTCCTCCCGGCCGCCGCCCGCGGCGCCGGTCTCCTCGGGGTGGCCGATACGGGACCTGAGACTCACGGCCGGTCCTCCTGGGGGGCGTCGGGCAGGGGCATGACGGCGGTCCTGGTCACGGGGTCGAAGCTCGCGAAGGGGATGAGGGAGGGGATGGAGACGGTCACGGTCGCCGTGCCGCCGTCCACCAGCACGCGCGTGATCCGGTTCGCCGTCCAGCCGCTGACCGACGCCCGCGCCACGGCCTCCGGCCCGGGTACGGACTCGGGGTCGTCCACGCTCGCGGCCCGTGCCGCCGCCCGCGCGGCCGTGCCCGCCTGCTGGGCGGCGTACGCGGCGATGCCGAACTGCACGCCGACGAGGCCGACGAGGAGCAGCAGCGGCAGGAAGCCCAGGTACTCGACGGCGACCTGGCCCCGGTCGCGCGGCCGTCGCGCGAGGCCCCGCCCACCGGGCCGCCCGGGCCGGAGCGGCCGGGTGCGCCGGGACCGGCGGAGGCGCGGGGGGCTTCCCCGTCGTCGTCTCATCGTCCCTCCCCCTCCCATACGGCCGCGGCGTCGCCGGTCACGTCGAACGGGAAGCTGCCCGCGCCCGGGAAGAGCACCGGCACCCGCAGCCTGACGGTCGCCCGGTAGAGCCCGCCGTCCCGCCCGCAGTCGGGCCTGGCGCCGGCCGCCCACGCCCCGTCCAGGTGCCGCTTCGCCGCCGCCGCGCAGTCGCCGTCCACGGCCCCGGCGCGCGCGCCCTCGTCGGCCGCGTTCCCGGCGAGGGTGAAGGTGTAGCCGATCAGCACGCACTGCCACAGGAGCACCAGGGTGAGCAGGATCAGGGGCAGCATGCCGACGAACTCGACGGCCACCTGCCCCCTGTCGTCCCGCCCGGCGCGTCCCGTGTCGGCGGCGCGTCCCATGTCAGCGGCCCGCCCCGCGCCGCCGCAGCCCGAGGGCGCCGCGCTCCCCGCCCCGTACCAGCTCCTTGCCCTGGGCCGGGGCGCCGGTCTTGACCAGGCCCAGTTCGCCCGCGAGCGCCCACAGGGCCTGCTTGACGGTGGAGCGGGTGTCGAGGTCGTGGAGGCGGCCCGCGTCGACGACGGCGGCGAGCTCCTTGAAGTGGGCGGGGACGGTGACGCCGGCGATCCGGGTGCCGGTGATCTTCTGGACCAGGGGCGGCTGGATCTCGGCGGAGCGCTGGTGCCGGTTGACGAGCAGGGTCGTCTCCTCCGGCTTGCGGACCTGGAGCCGGTCCCACATGCGGACGGTCCGCTTGGCGGCCCGGACGGCGACGACGTCGGGGGTGGTGACCAGCAGGGCCGTGTCGGCCATCTCGACGGCGGCGGCCCCGGCGCTGTCGAGGTGGGTGCCGCAGTCGATGACGACGATCTCGTGGCGGCTGCGCAGGGCGCTGACGATCTGGCGGGCGGAGCGGTCGGTGACCTCCTCGGCGCGCTCGCCCTCGGCGGGGGCCAGCAGCAGGCTGACGCCGGTCTCGTGGACGTACACGGCGTCCTGGAGGACCCGGGGCGAGATGTCGTCGACGGCGGCGAGGTCGGCGAGCGAGCGGCGGAACTGCACGTCGAGGTAGGAGGCGATGTCGCCGCCCTGGAGGTCCATGTCGACGAGGGCGACGGTGTGGCCGGAGGCGCGGGCGGCGAGGGCGAGGTGGACGGCGGTGACGGTGGCGCCGACGCCGCCCTTGGCGCCGCTGACGGTGACGACCCGGCCGCCGGGTCCGGTGAGGGCCTCGGTCCCGGCGCCGAGGTGGCGGCGGACGCCGGTGGACCACTGGGCGGCGGCCTGGACGCGGCTGGCGAGCTCCTCGTAGCCGAGGGGGAGGGTGACGAGGCCGCGGGCGCCGGAGTCCATGGCGGCGGAGAAGAGCACGGGGCTGGCGTCGGCGGTGATGAGCACGACACCGACGGCGGGGAAGCGGAGGGCGACCTCGCGGATCAGCTCCAGGGCGGGCACGGGGCCGATCCGCTCGTGGACGAGGACGACTTCGGGGAGCTCGTCGAGGGAGTCGGCGGCGAGGCGGGCCAGGGTGTCGACGAGCTGGGTCGAGTCGGTGACGGGGGCGGCGGGCTCGGCGTCGGGGAGCTGGCCGATGAGGGTGGTGACCGCGCGGGCCGCGTCCGGGTCGCCGACCGCCGGCAGGATCCTGGTGGTCATGCGGGGCCTCACTTGTCCTTGTCGAGCGTGTAGGTGCGGTCGCGGGCGTCGGGCGGGGTGCCGCCGCCGGGGGCGACCAGGGCGAGCCGGACGTGCTCGGCGAAGGACTCGGCGTAGGCGACGCGCTGGGTGTCGACGGTGGAGAGCGCGAAGGTGATCGGGACGGCCTCGGTGGCGCGGTTGCGGTCCTCGCGGTCGGGGGTGAGGGCGGTGAGCTGCCCGACGTCGATGACCTTGGCCCCGGCGACGATCATCTTGGACTGGGCGGCCTGGCCGCCGCGTTCGCCCGCGAAGGTGGCGTAGATGTTGACGGTGGCGCCGGGGGTGATCTTGCCGGCCACTCCGGTGGCGGCGTCGATCATGATGGCGATCTCCTGCTGGCCGGGTTCGAGCGCCGGGCGCTTGACGATCATGTCGCTCTGGAGGAGCGAGCCGGCCTTGAGGGTGGTGACGGCGATCTTGCCCTCGGTCTGCGCGAGGTCGGTGACGGCGGTGGCCGGAAGCCAGCGCTCGGGCATCGTGATCTTCTCGAAGCGGCCGGGCCCGAGCGCGGTGTACGGCTGGATGTCGTCCTTGACCCGGTACGCGGTGACCTCGGGGCCGACCTTGGAGTTCACGTCGCCGATCACCGAGAGCACGCCGGCGAAGGCGCCGAGGGCGCACAGGACGGAGAGGAGCAGCAGGATGACACCACGGCGCTGGCGGGAGTTCATGGCCGTACTACCTCGATCGTGGACGTGTGGCGCGACGGGCGGGCGGGGGACAGGGACGGGGGCGGGGAGGGCGACGGGGGCGGGGGCATGAGCGGCGGTCCACCGGGCTAGCGGGGCGACGGGGCGGTCGCCCTGGGCGGTTCGGCCGCGGGCAGCGGGGCGGCGCAGAAGCCGCAGCGGTCGCCGATGAGCTCCATCCGGCACCAGTGGCAGGTCTCCCGGCGGACGGAGGCGACCAGTTGGTAGAGGACGGGCAGGTCGGCGAGGTGGGCGGCGAACTCGACCAGCTTCGGCGTCCCCCACCAGCGGGGCGAGGACTCGGGCAGCGCGGTCTCCTGGACGGCGCGGACCTGCCAGCGCGGGGCGAGGACGGTGGCGGGCCAGTCGCTCTGGAGCTGGCCGCGGGCGAGCACGAGGTCGGTGGTGAACTCGGGCCCGGTGAGCGCGTCGGGGCCGGATCCGACGCGTACGAGTTCGGCCACGGGTCCGGCGAGGACGCCGAACTGGGCGCCGGGCAGCCAGCCCTTGACGTGCGAGGTGAGGCCGACGGGGACGCGGTCCAGTTTGGCGACGGAGCCGAGGACGGCGCCCGCGTAGACGTAGTGGGTGAGCAGCCGGGCGGCGGAGGCGAGGACGCCGGGGCTGAAGTCGCAGCCGGAGAGCTGGCGGAGCTGGCGGACGAGGACGGCGGCGCCGAGCGGCGGCAGGGCGGTCCTGACGATCGCGATCCGGTCGGATTCGAGCAGCGCGCGGACGGTGTGCAGGCGCTGTTCGGTGGCCGGGGACGCGGCGGCGGGGCAGACGACGACGACGTGTCCGTGCCGGTCGAGCAGGAGCTGGACGTCGGCGAGGGCGGCGTCGAGGGACCGGGTCTCCGGTCCGGGCAGCACGGCGGCGGGCGGGGTCGCCGGGTCGGTGGGCGGCAGCACCAGATCGGGGCTGGTGACCGCAATCGCTGTCGGCACGCGGGCTCCCCCGATCCCTCACTGACCCCTACGACCACTACGTGCCGCGTTCGCGGCGTCACGCCTCTGCACTTTATCCACGTCTCCCGGGGTGGTGAACAGACAATCCTTCAAGCTCCGTCACTTTCTCGGCCCTCGGACGTCCGCGACGGGGCGGTCCTGAACTGCGGCTCCTGCCAGAGGTCTTGACAACCCGATTGGTCTGGACCAGCTTGTTCCCCCGACGGTGGCCACCGTTCCGCACCTCCGTACGAAGGCGTACGGCCTCCCCTCCCCTGCCTTTTCCGCCTTTCCCGCCTTACCTGCCTTTCCCCCGCCCTCCCCACTCCCCCACCGGAGGCAGCAAGTGGACCGCACCACCAGAGCCGCCCTGGCGCTCGCCGTAGGCGCCGGACTCGTCCTCGTCGGCGGCACCGGAACCGCCCAGGCCGCGGACGTCAACGTGGCCAAGAACGCCGGCTTCGAGAACGGCCTCGCCAACTGGACCTGCTCCGCGGGCAGCGGCAGCGTCGTCGCCTCGCCGGTGCGCACCGGCGCCGGCGCCCTGCGGGCCGCCCCGGCCGGCCTCGACAACGCCAAGTGCAGCCAGACCGTCACGGTGAAGCCCAGCTCCACGTACACGCTGAGCGCGTGGGTGCAGGGCGGTTACGCGTACCTCGGCGCGAGCGGCACCGGCACCACCGACGTCTCCACCTGGACCCCGGACAGCGCCGGCTGGAAGCAGCTGACCACCACGTTCACCACCGGCGCCAACACCACCTCGGTGCAGGTCTACACGCACGGCTGGTACGGCACGGCCGCCTACTCCGTCGACGACGTGAGCGTCTTCGGGCCCGACGGGGGCGGCGGCACCGACCCGCAGCCCACCGTCCCGGCCGTCCCCGCCGGCCTCGCCGCGGGCGCGCCCACCACCACGTCCGTCCCGCTGACCTGGGGCGCGGTCTCCAACGCGACCGCCTACAAGGTCTACAAGGACGGCGCCCTCGCCACCACGGTCAACAGCGCCTCGGCCACGATCGCGGGCCTGACGGCCGACACGACGTACCAGTTCCAGGTCTCCGCCACCAACACCGCCGGGGAGTCCGCCAAGTCCGCCGCCGTCTCCGTGAAGACGGCCAAGCCCACCGACCCGGGCCCCGGCCCGGCCGTGCCCAAGCACGCGGTGACCGGCTACTGGCAGAACTTCGACAACGGCGCCGCCAAGCAGAAGCTGCGGGACGTCCAGGCGCAGTACGACATCATCGCCGTCTCCTTCGCCGACTCCACCACCACGGCCGGCCAGCTCGCCTTCAACCTGGACCCGGCGGTCGGCTACGCCTCCGTCGCCGACTTCAAGGCGGACGTCGCCGCGAAGAAGGCGGCCGGCAAGTCCGTCATCCTCTCGGTCGGCGGCGAGAAGGGGAACGTCACGATCAACAGCGACGCCTCCGCCACCGCCTTCGCCGACAGCGCGTACGCCCTGATGCAGGAGTACGGCTTCAACGGCGTGGACATCGACCTGGAGCACGGCATCAACTCCACGTACCTGACGAAGGCGCTGCGCCAGCTCTCCGCCAAGGCGGGCTCCTCGCTGGTCATCACGATGGCCCCGCAGACCATCGACATGCAGTCGACCGGGACCGAGTACTTCAAGACCGCGCTGGCCGTGAAGGACATCCTCACGGTGATCAACACCCAGTACTACAACAGCGGCGCGATGCTCGGCTGCGACGGCAAGGTCTACAGCCAGGGCTCGGTGGACTTCCTCACCGCGCTCGCCTGCATCCAGCTCCAGGGCGGCCTCGACGCCTCCCAGGTCGGCCTCGGCGTGCCCGCGTCGACCCGCGGCGCGGGCAGCGGTTACGTGGACCCGCAGATCGTGAAGAACGCCCTGGACTGCCTCGCCAAGGGCACCTCCTGCGGCAGCTTCAAGCCCGCCCAGACCTACCCGGGCATCCGCGGCGCCATGACCTGGTCCACCAACTGGGACGCGACGGCCGGCAACGCCTGGTCGAACGCGGTCGGCCCGCACGTCCACGGCCTGCCGTAGCCGTAGCCGTACCGACGCCATAACCCCTTCGGGGGAAATCACCTCGCAGCGCCGCCGCTCCCCCGGCGGCGCTGCGCCGTTTCCCGGGTCCGGGGCCGGAAGAATGTGGCCGAACCCCACGCCTTGACCGGTCCATGTCATGGCTCCACCATGTCAGCACCGCACGGCCGTCTGTCGCACTCCCCCACACTCCCCACCCAGGAGACAGCATGCGACTTCGTATCCGCGGAGGAAGGTCCGCCGCGCTGGCGGGCCTCCTGGCGCTCGCCCTCGCGGCGCCGATCTCCGCGCTCGCTACCCCCGCCGGGGCCGACCCGGCGCCGACCGCCGCCGCCCGCGGCGGGGAGGAGGTCATCCGGCAGTACGAGATCGCCGGACCCGCCACCCCCGCCGAACGCACCGCCCTCGCCGCCACCGGCGTCTCCATCGACGAGGTCGACGCCGGCCACGTCGTCGTGAGCGGCAACGCCCAGCAGGCGGCGCACCTCAAGAGCCTCGGCTACAAGCCGGTGGCCCTGCCCGCGCCGCCGGACCGCGGCAAGTCAGCCGCCAGCGCCCTCGGGCCGCTCGACTTCCCGTCCGCCGACGCGAAGTACCACAACTTCGCCGAGATGAACGCGGAGATCGACCAGCGCCTCGCCGCCTACCCCTCGATCATGAGCAAGCGGGTGATCGGCAAGACGTACCAGGGCCGCGACATCATCGCGATCAAGGTCAGCGACAACGTGGGCACCGACGAGAACGAGCCCGAGGTCCTCTTCACCGCCCACCAGCACGCCCGCGAGCACCTCACCGTCGAGATGGCGCTGTACCTGCTGCGCGAGCTGGGCGCCGGCTACGGCTCGGACCCGCGGGTCACCGACGTGGTGAACAACCGCGAGATCTGGATCGTGCCGGACCTCAACCCGGACGGCGGCGAGTACGACATCGCCAGCGGCTCCTACCGGAGCTGGCGCAAGAACCGGCAGCCCAACTCCGGCTCCACGTACGTCGGTACGGACCTCAACCGGAACTGGGACTACAAGTGGGGCTGCTGCGGCGGCTCCTCAAGCTCCAAGAGCTCCGAGACCTACCGGGGCGCGGCGCCCGAGTCCGCGCCCGAGGTGAAGGTCGTCGCCGACTTCGTCCGCTCCCGGGTCGTCGGCGGCAAGCAGCAGATCAAGAGCGCCATCGACTTCCACACGTACAGCGAACTGGTGCTGTGGCCCTTCGGCTGGACCACCGCGGACACCGCCACGGGCATGACGCAGGACGACCGCGACGCCTTCGCCGCGGTCGGCAAGAAGATGGCGGCGAGCAACGGCTACACCGCCGAGCAGTCCAGCGACCTGTACATCACGGACGGGTCGATCGACGACTATCTGTGGGGCGCGCAGAAGATCTTCGCGTACACCTTCGAGATGTACCCGACCGATTCCTGGAGCGGCGGCTTCTACCCGCCCGACGAGGTCATCGAGCGGGAGACCAGCCGCAACAAGGACGCCGTGCTCCAGCTCCTGGAGAACAGCGACTGCATGTACCGCTCGATCGGCAAGGCCGCGCAGTACTGCTAGGCGCCACCGCTAGGCGGTCTTGGCGTCCTCGTCGAAGTAGGCGTCCAGCACGGCGTCGAGCTGTGACTCCCACTCCGTGATGCGTCCCCTGGCCGGTGCGTCGATCTCGATCGGGTACCAGCGCCGGTCAGGGGTGTGCACGGTGACGGTGAACCGCTTGCCGAAGCGCCCCGACGCGGTCTCGACCGCGCCGATCTCGTCCCAGCGGAACTCGCAGCTCTCCTCGTCGAGGCTGAGCCGCACACCAGAGCCGTCGGCGGTGATCCGGGCCCGCCGGTCGGCGGCCTCGAAGACGGGCCCCTCGGCCGCGTCGGCCGTGTCGGCCGTGTCGGGCACGGCGTCCTCGACGGCCTCGCCGGCCTCGGAAGCCTCACCGGCCTCCGAGGTCTCGGGGCTCTCCGGCGCCTCGTCCGTCACCACCGGTCCGGCCGCCGTCGTCGCCTCCTCCTCCGGGCGTGGCCCCGTGATCCCGGGGACGAACGCCGGATCGGCCGCGGCGCCCTGGAGGGGCGGAATGCTGCTGGGTCCTGAGCTCTTCTCCACGGGGGAAGTATGGCCGACGATGCTGTGAGCGGGGCAAGTGGGCCCGGCTACCCGGCTAGACGACCAGACTGAGCGCCGCCGCGACCACGAACCCGGCCAGGGACAGCACCGATTCGAGGACCGTCCAGGACTTGAGGGTGTCCCGCTCCGAGATGCCGAAGTACTGGGAGACCATCCAGAAGCCGCCGTCGTTGACGTGCGAGGCGAAGATCGAGCCCGCCGAGATCGCCATGATGACCAGGGCCAGGAACGCCTGCGAGTGGTCGCCGCCCTCGACCAGCGGGAGCACGATGCCGGCCGTGGTGACGATGGCGACGGTGGCCGAGCCCTGGGCGACCCGCAGCACCAGCGAGATCAGGTAGGCGAGCACGATCACCGGCAGGCCGACGCCGTCGAAGGTGTCGGAGAGGGCCTGGGCGACCCCGCTGGCCTTGAGGACCGCGCCGAAGACGCCGCCCGCGCCGACCACCAGCAGGATGTTGCCGACCGGCTTCAGCGACGAGGTGGACACCTGCTCCAGGGACTTGCGGCTCCAGCCGCGCCGGATGCCGAGCAGGTAGTACGCGAGGACCAGGGCGATCGTCAGGGCGACGAAGGGGTTGCCGAAGAACTCGACCACCGAGCGCAGCGTGGACGGGTCGAGGGCGATCGAGGAGAAGGTCGAGGCGAGGATGAGCACCAGCGGCGTGCCGATGATGAAGAGCACCGTGCCGAGCGGTACGGGCGCCTCCGAGCCGCCCCCGCGCTCCGCGGCCACCCGGGCCCTGGCCTCCTCGGCCGCGTCCAGCATGTCCTGCGGGACCTCGACGAAGATGCGCTTGCCGATCCAGGCGGCGTAGGCCCAGGCGGCGAGGACGGCGGGGACGCCGACGATGACGCCCATGAGGATGACCCAGCCGAGCGAGACGTGCAGCAGGCCCGCGGCGGCGACCGGGCCGGGGTGCGGCGGCAGGAAGGCGTGGGTCATGGAGAGGCCCGCGAGCAGCGGCATGCAGTACAGCAGGATCGATTTTCCGGACCGCTTGGCGGCGGCGTAGACGATCGGCGCGAGGACGAAGATGCCGACGTCGAAGAAGACCGGGATGCCGAAGATGAGGCCGGTGAGGCCCATCGCGAGCGGGGCGCGCTTCTCGCCGAAGAGCCCGAGGAGCCGGCTGCTGAGCACCTCGGCGCCGCCGGAGACCTCCAGGATCGCGCCGAGCATGGTGCCGAGGCCGATGATGATGGCGACGTGGCCGAGGATGCCGCCCATGCCGTTCTCGATGACGGAGGTGGCGGCGGACTTCTGGACGGTGCCGAAGAGTTCGGTGACCGAGAGGCCGGCGGCGAGGCCGACCGCGAGGGAGACGGCGAGCAGCGCCACGAAGGGCTGGAGCCGGGCCTTGATGATCAGGAGCAGCAGCAGGCCGATGCCGAGCGCGGCGACCGTGAGGAGGCCGGCGGTGCCGGGTATCAGGAGGAGCACGCCGCCGGTGTGGGGCGGGGCAGGGGGCGCGTCGGCGGCGAGGAGGGTGAGGCTCATGGAGGGGGACCTCGGTTCTGTGGTGGTTCCGTGTCTCGTTTCCGGGCAGGGCGGGGCGCGGCACGGCGTTCCGGGGTGAACGCCGTGCCGTGAAGCGGCTGGTGGAGCGGGACGGTCAGCTCAGGACCGCCAGCGCGTCGATCTCGATGAGCAGGCCCTTGGGCAGGCCGACGTAGACCGTGGTGCGGGCCGAGGCGGGGGCCTTGAGGCCCTGCTCCTCGAAGTAGGCGTTGTAGATCTCGTTCATCTCGGCGAAGTGGTCGACGTCCGTGAGGTAGACGCGCATCATCATCACGTCGTCCCAGCTCGCGCCGCCCTCTTCGAGGATCGCCTTGACGTTGGCGAAGGTCTGGAGGGTCTGCTCGCGCAGGGTCGGGCCCGCGGGCGTCGGGGGCTGGCCCTCGACGGCGGGCAGGAAGCCGACCTGGCCGGCGACCTGGAGGATGTTGCCCTTCTTGACGCCGTGGGAGAACTTGGCGGGCGGGGCGGTGTGGGTGGCGGGGACGAGGGCGATCTTCTCGGTCATGCGGTCCGTTTCCTAACTGTCTTTCCTGGCGGTGTTTCCGGAGTAGTCGCGGCTGATGTCGTCGGCGGTGCGGCGCACCAGCGGGAGCAGGGTGAGCAGCTCCTCGGCGGTGACCACCACGTTCGGCGCGGAGACCGACATGGCGGCGACGACGCGCCCGTCGGCGCCGCGGATGGGCGCGGCGACGCAGTTGATCGACTCCTCGTGGCCACCGAGGTCGGTGGCCCAGCCCTGTTCGCGCACGGTGGCCAGCTCCTTGAGGAAGGCGGCGGCGTTGGGCGTCGAACGGGGCGTGTACAGGGGGTAGTCCAGCTTGGCGGCGATCGTGCGGCGCTCGGGCTCGGGGAGGTCGGCGAGGAGCAGCTTGGCGACGGCGGCGACGGTGATGGCGACGGGCTTGCCGATGCGCGAGTACATCCGGACCGGGTAGCGGCTCTCGACCTTGTCGATGTAGAGCACCTCGCCCTCCTCGTGGACGGCGAGGTGGACGGTGTGGCCGATGCGGCTGTTGAGGGCGGCGAGGTGGGGGTGGGCGACCTCGCGGATGTCGAGGTTCTCGACGGCTTCCTGGGCGAGCGCGAAGAGGCGGGCGCCGAGGCGGTAGCGCTGGTCCTGCTGGCGGTAGACCAGGCCGTGTTCGTGCAGGGTGCGCAGCAGCCGCAGGGCGGTGGACTTGTGCACGCCGAGCCGGTCGGCGACCTGTCCGAGGTCGGCGGGCCCCTGCGCGAGCAGCGGCAGGATGCTGAGCGCGCGATCGACGGTCTGGCTCATGGCGTACGTACCTCCTGGTCGTCCCCCGTCCACCCGGGGCCGAGGTGCAGTCTCCCCCAGGCCGCCTCGTCGAGTCCGGCGAGCCGGTCGGCGCGGGCGCGCCGGGGCGGTTCGGCGAGGTCGCCGGGGACGGTGAGCGCGGCGGCGGCCGTCAGGTGCCCGTGCCGCACCCGGGCGACGGTACCGAGCCCGCGCAGCGTCCCGGACAGGAACCCGGCGGCGAAGGCGTCCCCGGCCCCGACGGGGGCGACGACGTCGACCCGGGGGGCGGGGACGGAGACGACGAGGTCGGGGGCGGCGGCCCCGCCACCGGAGGCGGCTCCCTCCCCGCCGGGGGCGAATCCAGCCCCGCCGGCGTTTGAGGCGCGGGGGTCCGGGGGCGGCGCCCCCGGGGACGACACGGCGGCGCGCTCGGACACGACCGCCCCTTCCCCGCCCCGCTCGAACACGACCGCCCCCTCCCCGCCCCGCTTCACCACGAGCACCGCGGGCTCCGGCAGCAGCGCCCGGATCGCCTCCGGCTCGCCGACGCCCCAGGCGTCCTCCGCCTCGTCGGCGCCGACGAAGACGAGGTCGGCGCCCCGGGCCAGCTCCAGCAGCACCCGGCCGCCCTCGGCCGGGTCGGCCCACAGCCCGGGGCGGAAGTTGACGTCGAAGGAGACGAGCGGGCGCCCGGCGCGGGGCGCGGTCAGCTCGCGCACGAGGGCCAGGCAGGAGGCGGAGAGCGCCGGGGTGATGCCGGAGAGGTGGAGGATCCGCGCGTCGGCGAGGGCGGCGTACGGCACGGTCTCGGGCGACATCGCGGAGGCGGCGGACCCGGCCCGGTAGTAGACGACCTCGTGCGCGTCGCTCGCCCGGTCGGTGGCGGTGCGGAAGTAGACGCCGGTCGGCCGGCGCGGGTCGGTCCGGACGGCGGTCACGTCGACCCCGTACCCCCCGATCGCCCGGACCAGGTGCTCCCCGAAGCCGTCCCGGCCCACCCGGCCGACCCACTTGGCGCGGTGTCCGGCGGCGGCCAGCGCGCAGGCGACGTTGGACTCGGCACCGCCGATCGCGCGGGTGAAGGAGGGCACCTCGGCGAGGCGCCCGGGCCGCTCGGGCAGGAAGGTGACCATGGATTCGCCGAGGCAGACGACCTCCGGCGCCTCGTCCGCGGGAGGCGGGGTTCCGGTCACCTTCGGGCTCCTTCACGCTGGTGCGGCGGGGGCGGTTCGGCGCCGGTTCCATTGACCCGGCGTTGGCCCGGATGTTAGACAGCCTTAAGCGATACGCGCAACGGGCGTTGCACATACTGCAACAGCAGCGCCTCCCGCGCCGGAACCCTCAAGGAGGAGGACCCATGCCGGACCTGGCGAACGAGGTCGTCGACCACCGCTTCAAGGCCCTGCCGCCGGACGCCGAAGGGCTGACCGTCGGAGAGCTCGCCGCCCAGCGCCGCAACCTCTTCACCGGCGGCTTCACCACCCCCGTCCTCGCCCTCTCCGCCGAGTCCGTCGCGCACAACCTGCGCCTCCTGGAGGAGTACGCGGAGCGCCACCGGCTCGCCTTCGCCCCGCACGGCAAGACCTCCATGGCCCCCCAGCTCTTCGACCGCCAGCTCGCCCACGGCGCCTGGGGCATCACCGCCGCCGTCCCCCACCAGGCCCGCGTCTACCGCGCCCACGGCATCGCCCGGATCTTCCTCGCCAACGAGGTCGTCGACCCCGTCGCCCTGCGCTGGCTCGCGGGCGAGCTCGACGCTGACCCGGACTTCCGCTTCGTCTGCTACGTCGACTCCGTGCGCGGCGTCGAGCTCATGGACGAGGCCCTGCGCGCCGCCTCCGCCGGCCGTCCCGTCGACGTCGTCGTCGAGCTCGGCGCGGGCGACGGCGCCCGCACCGGCGCCCGTACCGAGGCCGACTGCGCCGCCGTCGCCGACGCCGTCGCGGCCGCCCGCACCCTCCGGCTCGTCGGCGTCGCGGGCTACGAGGGCGAGGTCCCGGGCGCCGACCCGGACAAGGTCCGCGGCTGGCTGCGCCGCCTCACCGCGCTCGCCGCCGACTTCGACAAGGCCGGCCGCTTCGACCCGGCCGTCGGGGAGATCGTCGTCAGCGCGGGCGGCAGCGCCTGGTTCGACGCGGTCGCCGAGGTCTTCGCCGAGATCCCCGCGCTCTCCCTGCCGGTCCTGAAGCTGCTGCGCTCCGGCGCGTACGTGAGCCACGACTCCGGCCACTACCGCGAGCTCACGCCCTTCAACCGGGTCCCCGAGGAGGGCGCCCTGGAGCCCGCCTTCCGGCTCTGGGCGCAGGTCGTCTCCCGCCCCACCCCCGAGCAGGCGTTCACCAACGCGGGCAAGCGCGACGCCGCCCACGACCTGCACCTCCCCGAGGCCCAGGTGGTCCGCGACGCCCGCACCGGCGAGATCCGCCCCGCCGACGGCGTCACCGTCACCGGCCTGTCCGACCAGCACGGCTGGCTGCGCACCGGCCCGGAGGCCGACGTCGAGGTCGGCGACTGGATCGGCATGGGCCTCTCCCACCCCTGCACCTCCTTCGACAAGTGGCAGCTGATCCCGCTCGTCGAGGCGGACGGCACCGTCGTCGACTACGTCCGCACCTTCTTCTGAGCCGCCGACAGGAGCCCCGACCATGGATCTCGTCTTCCGCGACGCCGAGGTCGTCGACGGCACCGGCGCGCCCTCCTACCGCGCCGACGTGGCCGTCACCGACGGCCGGATCGCCGCGATCGTCAAGGAGGGCGCGGCGGCCGGCTGTCAGCGCCCCACCGCCCGCCGGACGGTCGACGCCGACGGCCTCGTCCTCTCCCCCGGCTTCATCGACATGCACGCCCACAGCGACCTGGCGCTGCTCCGCGACCCGGACCACAGCGCCAAGGCCGCGCAGGGCGTGACCCTGGAGGTGCTCGGCCAGGACGGTCTGTCGTACGCGCCCGTCGACGACCGCACCCTCGAAGAGGTCCGCCGCGCCATCACCGGCTGGAACGGCGACGGCTCGGACATCGACTTCGACTGGCGCACCGTCGGCGGCTACCTGGACCGGCTCGACCGGCAGGGCATCGCCGTCAACGCCGCCTATCTGATCCCGCAGGGCACGGTCCGGATGTACGCGGTCGGCTGGGACGACCGCCCCGCCACCGACGCGGAGCTGGACCGGATGCGGCTGCTCGTCGCCGAGGGCCTGGAGCAGGGCGCGGTCGGCATGTCCTCGGGCCTCACCTACACGCCGGGGATGTACGCGCCCGACGCTGAGCTGACCGAGCTGTGCCGGGTGGTCGCCGCCCACGGCGGCTACTACTGCCCGCACCACCGCTCCTACGGGGCGGGCGCCCTGGAGGCGTACGCGGAGATGGTGCGGCTGACCCGGGACGCGGGCTGCGCCCTGCACCTGGCCCACGCCACGATGAACTTCGGCGTCAACGAGGGGCGGGCGCCGGAGCTGCTGGCCCTCCTCGACGAGGCGCTGGCGGACGGCGCGGACATCAGCCTCGACACGTACCCGTACACCCCCGGCTGTACGACCCTGGTGGCCGTGCTCCCGAGCTGGGCGCACGAGGGCGGGCCGGAGGCGCTGCTGGCCCGGCTGCGCGACGACGCGACCGCCGAGCGGATCCGGCACCACCTGGAGGAGCTCGGCTCGGACGGCTGTCACGGGGTGCCGGTCGACTGGGACACCATCGAGATCTCGGGGGTCACGGACCCGGCGCTCGCGGGCTCCGTGGGCCGGCGGGTGTCCGGCTGGCCCGCCGCCCGCGAGCTGCTGCTGGCCGACCGGCTGGGCACGACGATCCTCCAGCACGTGGGCCACGAGGAGAACGTCCGGGCGATCATGCGGCACCGGGTCCACACGGGCGGCTCGGACGGCATCCTCCAGGGCTCCAAGCCGCACCCCCGCGCCTACGGCACCTTCCCGGAGTACCTGGGCCGGTACGTGCGCGAGGAGGGCGTCCTGTCCCTGGAGGAGTGCGTCGCCCACCTGACCTCCCGCCCGGCGGCCCGGCTGCGCCTGCCGGACCGCGGCCTGGTCCGCGAGGGCTACCGCGCGGACCTGGTCCTCTTCGACCCGGCGACGGTCGCGGCGGGCTCCACGTACGCGTCCCCCCGCGCCCTGCCGACGGGCATCCCGCACGTCCTGATCGACGGCCGGTTCGTGATGGAGGACGGCAAGCGCACGGACGTGCTGGCGGGCCGCTCGGTCAGGAGGACCCGGACGACGACCGGCTGACGGACGACGACCGGCCGCCCCACGGCAGCCGCCGCCCCCGGGCCCCGGCCTCCGTCCCCGCGTCCGCACCGGCCTCGGCACCCGCCTCCGCCTCGCGACGGCGCCGCCGCCGCGGGGCGGGGACGGACGGGGCGCCCCCGCCCGGGGGCGCGGTCCGGCGCAGCCACACCGCGCCCACCGCCAGCACCACGCCCATCAGCGCGAAGCCGTACCAGGGCGTGCGGCCCGAGGGGGCCGTCTCGTAGGCGAGCGCCCCGCAGACCACCGCGAGCCACCGCCCCCACGGCCCGTCCCAGGCGACCGCCGCCACCGCGCAGACCCCCCACAGCGCGTACCAGGGCTGCACCATCGGCGACAGCGCGACCAGCGCCAGCAGCGACAGGCCCAGGCCGAGCACCGGGTCGGTCCGGCCCTTCCAGACCCGCCGGCCGAGGGCCGCGATGATCCCGAGGGCCGCCAGCAGGCCCAGTTGCTGGACGACCGCCTTCACCGGCTCCGGGTCGTCCGCGACGAGCAACCCGAGCCCGAGGCCCAGGTCGCTGGTGACGGAGAGCGCGGTGTGGATGGTCCCGGCCACGCTCTGGGTGCGGAGCCAGCCGAAGCCGGTCCCCGCCGCCACCGTCGCGCCCGCCGCGACCGCCGCGGCGACGACCCCGGGCAGCAGCCCCTTCAGCACGCCCCGGACGCCCCCGCCGGCGCTCCGCGCCACGAGGATCCCGACGAACAGCAGCGCCACCGCCGCCGGCGACTTCACCATGACCGCGAGCCCGACCAGCACGCTGCCGGCCACCCACCGCCCGCGCACGGCCAGCAGCAGGCCGCCGAGCATGAGGCCGATCATCAGGCCGTCGTTGTGGGTCCCGGCGACGACGTGGATGAGCAGCAGCGGGTTGAGCGCGGCGAGCCACAGCGCGCCGGGCCGCCCGTCGGAGAGCCCGCGCACCGCCCAGACGATCAGGGCGAGCGCGCCGACGCCGATCAGCCGCATCCCGAGGACGGCGGGCACGACGGCGCCGCCGGTGAGCTTCACGACGGCCTGCGCGAGGACGAGGAAGACCGGCCCGTAGGGCGCGGGGGTGTCGGTCCAGTGCCCGCCGACGCTGGCGGCGGCGTCCCAGCCGAGCTCGCCGGGGCCGAGGACGGCGGGCCCGGCCCCGTACACGTCATGGCCTTCGAGGACCATCGCGCCCTGGGCGATGTAGCTGTACACGTCGGCGCTGTAGAGCGGCGGCACGAGCAGCAGCGGCGCCGTCCAGCAGGCGAGGGTGACCCCGATCCGGTCCCGCGCGCCCTCGGCGTACAGGCGCCCGTAGCGCCACCAGGCGGCGACGAGCAGGGTCAGGCCGAGGTACGCGAGGACGGCGCCGGCCACCGTGACGGCGGAGCCGCGCGGCTCCCACAGGCCCCAGCCGCCGCGCTCCGGCAAGGTCCCGGCGGCCCAGCCGCCGACGGCGACGGCGAGCGCTCCGGCCGCCCCGAGCCACCGGCACCCGGCAGTACTGAAAACCCACATGACGGACCAACCTACCCGCGTCCCGGCCCGCGCCCGTCACTCTCCCGGGTGCCCCGGCCCCGACGTGGCACAGAACACGGGGCGCGCCGACCGGCCCCGCCGTAAGCTCTCGTCATGCAGGTGATCCAGTCCACGAAGCTGTCCAACGTCTGTTACGAGATCCGCGGCCCGGTGCTCGAAGAGGCGATGCGACTGGAGGCTGCGGGCCACCGCATCCTCAAGCTCAACACCGGCAACCCCGCCGCCTTCGGCTTCGAGTGCCCCCCGGCGATCCTCGAGGACGTGCTGCGCAACCTCTCCGACGCGCACGGCTACGGCGACGCGAAGGGCCTGCTGTCGGCCCGCCGGGCGGTCATGAGCCACTACGAGACCAAGGGCATCCCGCTCTCCGTCGAGGACATCTACCTCGGCAACGGCGTCTCGGAGCTGATCCAGATGTCGATGCAGGCGCTGCTCGACGACGGCGACGAGGTGCTGGTCCCGGCGCCGGACTACCCGCTGTGGACGGCGGCGGTCTCGCTCGCGGGCGGCACGGCCGTGCACTACCGCTGCGACGAGCAGGCGGACTGGATGCCGGACCTGGCCGACATCGAGCGGAAGATCACCGACCGCACCAAGGCGCTCGTCCTGATCAACCCGAACAACCCGACCGGCGCCGTCTACGACGACGAGATGCTGCGCTCGCTGACGGACATCGCCCGCCGGCACGGCCTGGTGGTCTGCTCGGACGAGATCTACGACAAGATCCTCTACGACGGGGCCACCCACACCCCGACCGCCGCGATCGCCCCCGACCTCCTCGTCCTCACCTTCAACGGAATGAGCAAGAACTACCGGGTGGCGGGTTTCCGCTCCGGCTGGCTCGCGGTCTGCGGCCCGAAGCACCACGCCTCCTCGTACATCGAGGGGCTGACGATCCTGGCCAACATGCGCCTGTGCGCCAACATGCCGGCCCAGCACGCGGTGGCCGCCGCGCTCCAGGGCCGCCAGTCCATCGAGGACCTGGTGCTGCCGGGCGGGCGGCTGCTGGAGCAGCGCGACACGGCGTACGAGCTGCTGACCTCGATCCCCGGCGTGACCTGCGTGAAGCCGAAGGGCGCGCTGTACCTGTTCCCGCGCCTGGACCCGAACCTCTACAAGATCAAGGACGACCGGCAGATGGTCCTGGACCTGCTGCGGGCCGAGAAGATCATGGTCGTGCACGGCACCGGCTTCAACTGGCACGAGCCGGACCACTTCCGGATCGTCACCCTGCCCGCCGCCCCGGACCTGGCGGACGCGGTGACCCGGATCGGCACCTTCCTGGACGGCTACAGCCAGCACTAGGCACGTTCGACCCCGACCCGATTCGGACAGCACTCAACTTTAGATTGAATCTAAGCTAGGATGCCTCCAGAGCAATCAGGAGGCCGTCCCATGTACGAACCGATCCGCACCAAGTCGGTCCACCGGATGGCCGACGACGACCGCACCGCGTACCCGCACCGCTCCCGCGAGGAAGAGCTGGACATCCAGCTCGCCGGACACCTCGCCGCCCTGCTCGCCGTCACCGACGAGCTCGGCGACGGCGAGGCCGGCGAGCTGATCGCCCGGCAGGTCGCCCGGCTCCGCGGCGCGCCCCCCGCGCGCCACGCGGGCCTCAGCGGCTCCCCCGCCGAGGCGCTGCACCGCAGGGCGCACGCCCTCGCGGGCCGCGCGCTGGTCGTCGCCGCCTCCCGGGCCGACACGGCCGCCGCGATCCTCGCCGCCGAGCGCATGGACGCGCACACCGCGGCGCTCACCGGGGAATCCCTGGTCGGCGCCCCCTGACGGCCCCGGTCCGCGCGGCCACGACACCGCGCGGACCGGGCGCCACCCACCCCGGACGTCACCCGTCCGGTTCCCTACCGGGATCGCGGCTTCACTCCGCGTCCATCTGACTCCCCCTGGAATGTGGGTTTCCGCGAGCACGCTGCCCGCGTGAGACGCATTCTGGGAATCGTCCTCGCCGTCCTGCTCCTGGGCGGCGTGGCCGCCGTCCTCGTGACGGGCGGCGACCAGGACGACAAGGGCACGGCAACGAAGACCGTGCGAGGAGTGATCGGGTCGGAGAAGGCGGAGTTCTTCGCCGATCCCGAGGTCGTGAAGGCCCTTGCCGCCAAGGGCCTCACCGTACGGACGGAGACCTCCGGGTCCTGGGACATGGAGCGGCTGCCCCTCAAGGGCTACGACTTCGCCTTCCCGTCCGCCAAGGCGCCCGCCGACGAGATCAAGGCCAGGACGAAGGCGGGCGGCACCCCGCTGCGGCCCTTCTACTCGCCGCTGGTCGTCGTCGCGCACAGCGCCGCCGCGAAGGTGCTCGCCGCCAACGGGCTCGCCGCGCTCGGCCCCGGCGGCCGCACCGGCACCCTGCGCATGGCCGCCTATCTCGACGCGGCCCGCGGCGACCGCACCTGGCAGCAGCTCAAGGGCTCCGCCGGGCACGCCGAGCTCAGCGGCACCCTGTTCGTCACCACCACCGACCCGCTGTCCTCCAACTCCGGCGCCCTCTACCTGGCCGCCGCGAGCTACGTCGCCGACGGCGGCCGGGTCGCCGGGGACCAGGCCGCCGTGGACCGCACCGCCCCGCTGCTGCGCAAGCTCATCCAGGTCCAGGGCGCCCAGCAGTCCAGCTCCGACGCCCCCTTCCGGGACTTCGTCAGCGGCGTCGGCAACCCCCTGGTCCTCGTCTACGAGTCGCAGGTCGCCGCCCAGCTGATCGCCAAGCGGGACCCCGGCGACCTCGTCGTGCTCTACCCCGACACGACCGTCAGCAGCGACCACACCCTCGTCCCGCTCACCGAGGCCGGCCGGACCCTCGGCGAGCTCCTCTCCGACGACCCGGAGCTGCGCCGGCTCGCGGTCCGCCACGGCTTCCGGCCGCAGGGCGCACCCGCCGAGTTCACCGCCGCCACCGCCGGGCTCACCGGCTACCTCGACCAGACGCTCACCGGAGTCCGCCAGGCGCCCGTGCCCACCTCCGCGGTGCTGCACCGGATGGCCCTGCGGGCCCGCGACCAGGGGGACACTCCATGACCACGCCCAGCGCACCGGACAGCCCGCTCGTCCTCACCCCGCCCGAGCCGGTCGCCCCGGTCCGCGCCGAACAGGCCAAGACGCTCGTCCCGGTGGACGACGCGGTCCGCGCCGAGATGGCCCGGCGCGCCGACGAGTACGTCGGCTCGCTCGCCGGACTCGACGCCCGCTCCCCCGAGTTCGCCGGCCGGATCGACGAGATCACCGGCCTCGGCGGCGGCGAACTGCGCTCCGCCGCCCAGCAGTCCAACCGGATGCTGGACCGCACCGTCCGCTCCCTCGGCTCCGGCGGCGGCGACCCGACCTCCCGGGTCGGCGACTCGCTCGTCGCGCTGCGCCGCACCGTCGAGGACCTGGACCCGCGCGACACCGCCGCCAAGGGCGTCCGGGGCCTGCTGGCCAAGCTGCCCGGCGGCAACCGGGTCCGCGACCACCTCGCCCGGTACGCCTCCTCCAAGGCCACCCTCGACCGCATCCTGGACGCCCTCGACGGCGGCAAGGACGAACTGCGGCGCGACAACGCGGCCCTGCGCACCGAGCGGGCCCGGCTGTGGGAGACCATGGGCCGGCTCCAGGAGTACGCGGTCCTCACCGAGGCGCTGGACGCGGCCGTCGAGGAGCGCCTCGCCCGCACCGGCGACCCCGCCGAGGCCGACGCGCTCCGCGCCGACGTGCTCTTCCCGCTCCGGCAGAAGCACCAGGACCTGCTGACCCAGCTCGCCGTCTGCGCCCAGGGCTATCTGGCGATGGACGTGGTGCGCCGCAACAACGAGGAGCTCATCAAGGGCGTGGAGCGGGCCGCGACGACCACCGTCACGGCGCTGCGGATCGCGGTGATGCTGGCCTCCGCCCTGGACCACCAGAAGAAGGTCACCGAGCAGGTCACCGCCCTGCGCGGCACCACCGAGAACCTCATCCAGCACAACGCGGACGCCCTCTCCGGCCAGTCCGGCGACATCCAGCGGCTGGCCGCGGAGCCCGCGGTGGGCCTGGAGACCGTGCGGAACGCCTTCCGGCAGATCTACTCGACGCTCGACGCCATCGACACGTACAAGATCCGGGCGACCGAGTCCATGGCGCAGACCGTCGACGCGCTCGGCGCCGAACTGCGCACGGCCAGCGCGCACCTGGAGCGCAACCGTGCCGCCGACGGCGGGCCCGGGATCCTCGAAGGGGGCCGCGGATGAGAACCCGCGCCCTGGCCCCCCTGCGCGCCCTGACCGCCGCCCTCGTCCTGGCCCTCGCCGCCACCGGCTGCGCGGGCGGCGGCGGCGCCGACGGCCCCGCCCCGGACGACCGCGCCTACCGCCCCGGCACCCTGCGGGTCCTCGCCTCCTCCGAACTCGCCGACATGGCCCCGGTCCTGGAGGAGGTCCGCAAGACCACCGGCGTCACCGTCCGCCCCACCTACACCGGGACCCTCGACGCCGTCCGGCGGATCGCGTCCGGCGAGGCAGACAAGGAGTTCGACGCCGTCTGGCTGTCGTCCAACGCCTATCTGCGGCTGCGCCCCGACACCGCCCGCCGGATCACCGGCGAGACCCCCGTGATGGCCTCCCCGGTCGCCGTCGGCGTCCGGCCCGCCGCCGTCGCCCGGCTCGGCTGGGACCCGGCGAAGGTCACCTGGGCGCAGCTCCACCGGGCCGTCGCCGACGGGAAGCTCGGCTACGGCATGACCGACCCGAAGCGCTCCAACTCCGGCTTCGCCGCGCTGGTCTCCGTCGCCTCGGGCCTCTCCGGCGCCCAGTCCGCGCTGACCGAGCGGGACGTGCGGGCGGCCACGCCGAAGCTGAGGGAGTTCTTCGCGGGGCAGAAGCTGACCTCCGGCTCCTCCGGCTGGCTCGCCACCGCCTACGCCCGCAGGACCGACGTCGACGCGATCGTCAACTACGAGTCGGTGCTGCTGTCGATGCCCGGCGGCCTCACCGTGATCCGCCCCGCCGACGGGGTCGTCACCGCCGACTACCCGCTGACCTCGCTCACCGCCGCGCGCCCCGAGGCCAGGGACGCGACCCGCCGGCTCGCGGACCGGCTGCGCTCCCCCGAGATCCAGCGCCTGATCACCGAGCGGACCCTGCGCCGCCCGGTGGTCCCGGGGGTCGCCCCGGCGCCCCGGCTCGCCGCCGGGCCCCGCCGCGAACTGCCCTTCCCCGGCAGCCGGGCGGTCGCGGACGGGCTGCTCGACGCGTACGACAACACCCTGCGCCGCCCCTCCCGCACGGTGTACGTGCTGGACACCTCGGGCTCGATGGAGGGCGCGCGGCTGGACCGGCTGAAGGCCGCGCTGGCGCAGCTCACCGGGGACTTCCGGGACCGCGAGGAGGTGACCCTGATGCCCTTCGGCTCCTCGGTGAAGGGCGCCGAGGTCACCACCCGCACGGTCGACCCGGCGGCCCCGAAGGCCGCGCTCGACGCGCTGCGCGCCGACGCGGGCCGGCTGTCGGCCTCGGGCGGCACCGCGATCTACTCCAGCCTGAAGGAGGCGTACGCGCGCCTCGGCGCCGACGCCTCGGACGGCGCCTTCACCTCGATCGTGCTGATGACGGACGGCGAGAACACCGACGGCGACCCGGCCTCGGCCTTCGACTCCTTCTACGCGGACGAGCTCACCCCCGCCCAGAAGCGCACCCCGGTCTTCCCGATCCTCTTCGGCGACTCCGACCGGTCCGCGCTCACCCACATCGCCGAACTGACCGGCGGGCGCCTCTTCGACGCGACCCGCGGCTCGCTCGACGGAGCCTTCGAGGAGATCCGTGGCTATCAGTGACCGGCTGCTGCGGTACGCGGAGTCCCGCAAGAACCTCACGGGCTGCGTGGCCGGCCTGGCCGGGGTCGGGCTCGCCCTGACCGGCGCGGCGGGCCCGCTGTGGCCGCTGGTGGTCGCGGGCCTGTACGGGGCGGGGGCGCTGATCGCCCCGCCCGAGCGCCCGGCGGCGCCCGGCTTCCCGGACCCGGCCGAGCAGCTGGACGCGCTGCGGGCGGACCTGGCGACGCTGCGCGGCTACCTCGCGGAGGTGGAGCTGCCGCCGGCCGCGCACGGGCGGCTGACGGAGCTGGACACGCTGCTGGGCGCGCTCCTGGAGCCGGGCTGGGTGAGCGAGTCCGCGCATCTGCGGCTGCTGGGGCGGGCGGTGCGCCAGGACGTGCCGGAGGCGGTGGACGCCTTCGTGCGCAGCCGCTGGTGGGACCGGGCGGTGCCGGGCAAGGAGCCGCCGGAGCGGCACCTGGAGCGGCAGCTCACGGCGCTGCACACGGAGCTGCGGACGGTCGCGGAGGCGCTGCACGAGGCGGAGGTGCGGCGCCAGGAGACCCACACCCGCTATCTGGAGGACCGGGGCCGCTGAGCCGCCGGAGGAGCCGGGACGTGCGCCGGCCCCCGTAGCCGTGAGGGGGCTCCGGGGGCCGGATGCGTCGTGGCGGACCGTCGTGACCCCACTGGTCAGGGCGGTGTTTCGGGGCAGCCCACCACGCGTCTTCGGGATGCCGCTACGGGATCAGCCCAGGCGCTCGACCAGCGCGCGGTACTCGTCCCACAGCTCCTTCGGGGTGTGCTCGCCGAAGGTCTCCAGGTGCGCGGGGACCAGGGCGGCCTCCTCGCGCCAGACGTCCTTGTCGACGGTGAGCAGGAAGTCCAGGTCGGCCTCGGGGAGGTCGAGCCCGTCGGTGTCGAGGGCCTCGCGGGTCGGCAGCACGCCGATGGGGGTCTCGACACCCTCGGCCTTGCCGTCGAGGCGCTCGACGATCCACTTGAGCACGCGGCTGTTCTCGCCGAAGCCGGGCCACACGAACTTGCCCGCGTCGTTCTTGCGGAACCAGTTCACGTAGTAGATCTTCGGCAGCTTGGCGGCGTCCTTGTCGGCGCCGACCTTGACCCAGTGGGCCATGTAGTCGCCCATGTTGTAGCCGCAGAACGGCAGCATGGCGAAGGGGTCGCGGCGCAGCTCGCCGACCTTGCCCTCGGCGGCGGCGGTCTTCTCGGAGGCCACGTTGGCGCCGAGGAAGACGCCGTGGTTCCAGTCGAAGGACTCGGTGACCAGCGGCACGGCGGAGGCGCGGCGCCCGCCGAAGAGGATCGCGGAGATCGGGACGCCCTTGACGTCCTCCCACTCGGGGGCGATCGTCGGGCACTGCCCGGCCGGCACGGTGAAGCGGGCGTTCGGGTGGGCGGCCGGGGTCGTCGACTCCGGCGTCCAGTCGTTGCCCTTCCAGTCGGTGAGGTGCGCGGGCGCCTCCTCGGTCATGCCCTCCCACCAGACGTCGCCGTCGTCGGTGAGCGCGACGTTGGTGAAGACCGAGTTGCCCCAGAGGGTCTTCATGGCGTTGGCGTTGGTGTGCTCGCCGGTGCCGGGCGCGACGCCGAAGAAGCCGGCCTCGGGGTTGATCGCGTAGAGGCGGCCGTCCTCGCCGAAGCGCATCCAGGCGATGTCGTCGCCGATGGTCTCGACCGTCCAGCCGGGGACGGTCGGCTCCAGCATGGCGAGGTTGGTCTTGCCGCAGGCGGACGGGAAGGCGGCGGCCACGTACTTCGCCTCGCCCTGCGGCGGGGTGAGCTTGAGGATCAGCATGTGCTCGGCGAGCCAGCCCTCGTCGCGCGCCATGACGGAGGCGATGCGCAGCGCGTAGCACTTCTTGCCGAGCAGGGCGTTGCCGCCGTAGCCCGAGCCGTACGACCAGATCTCGCGGGTCTCGGGGAAGTGCGAGATGTACTTGGTGGAGTTGCAGGGCCACGGCACGTCGGCCTCGCCCTCGGCGAGCGGCGCGCCGAGGGTGTGCACGGCCTTGACGAAGAAGCCGTCGGTGCCGAGCTCGTCGAGGACGGCCTGTCCCATGCGGGTCATGGTGCGCATGGAGACGGCGACGTACGCGGAGTCGGTGATCTCGACGCCGATGGCGGAGAGCGGGGAGCCGACGGGGCCCATGCAGAACGGGACGACGTACATCGTCCGGCCCTTCATCGAGCCGCGGAAGATGCCCTGGTCACCGGCGAAGAGGTCCTTCATCTCCGCGGGGGCCTTCCAGTGGTTGGTCGGGCCCGCGTCCTCCTCCTTCTCGGAGCAGATGAAGGTGCGGTCCTCGACGCGCGCGACGTCCGTCGGGTCGGAGGCCGCGTAGTACGAGTTCGGGCGCTTGACCGGGTCGAGCTTCTTGAAGGTCCCCTTGGCGACGAGCTCCTCGCACAGGCGCTCGTACTCGGCCTCGGATCCGTCGCACCAGACGATCCGGTCGGGCCGAGTGATCTCGGCGATCTCGTTGACCCACGAGATCAGTTCCTTGTGCTGGGTGGGGACGGTGGAGGGAGCCGCGTTGTCGCGCGCCACGATTGCTCCTTGTTGAGGGGTTTTTTGGAGATGTCTGCCCCTTGGGGGCTGCGACCCGGATGCGTCGTAGGCGCTCATCCGGTGCCGACCGCACTCATTTGATCATCCGATGCTACCGCCCATATGTCCAGAGGGCCTCACACGTGAGCATCGCCACTCGGACCGGCCCCGCGCATATCCGGTACCTACGGAGGCGTAGGTAGCATTCGGTGTCATGACTGCAGCCACGCCGGAACTCACGCCGCTCCCCCTCAAGCCGCGACTCAGGGGCTGGCTGCACGCCGGGATGTTCCCCGCGGTGATCGTCGCCGGACTCGTCCTGGTCGCCCTCGCGGACTCCCCGCGCGCCCGGATCGCCTGCGGGATCTACGTCCTCACCGCCTGCCTGCTCTTCGGCATCAGCGCCCTCTACCACCGCGGCAACTGGGGCCCGCGCGGCGAGGCGGTGCTGCGCCGCCTCGACCACGCCAACATCTTCCTGATCATCGCGGGCACCTACACGCCGCTGACGCTGCTCCTGCTGCCGGACTCCACCGGCCGCCCGCTCATGTGGGCGGTCTGGGCCGCCGCCGCCGCGGGCATCGCCTTCCGGGTCTTCTGGGTCGGCGCCCCCCGCTGGCTGTACACCCCCTGCTACATCGCCATGGGCTGGGCCGCCGTCTTCTTCCTGCCCGACTTCATGCGCACCGGCGGCATCGCCGTCCTCGTCCTGGTGATCGTCGGCGGCCTGCTCTACAGCGCGGGCGGCGTGATCTACGGCATCAAGCGCCCGAACCCCTCACCCCGCTGGTTCGGCTTCCACGAGGTCTTCCACTCCCTCACCCTGGCCGCGTTCATCGTCCACTACGTGGGCATCTCGCTCGTCGCGTACCAGCACTCCTGACCAGCCTGACCAGGCACAATGACGGCCATGCCCGTCACCCCCGAGCGCCCCGGCCTGCGTGAGCGCAAGAAGCTCAGGACCCGCGCCGCGATCCGCCGCGCCACCTTCCGGCTCGTCTCCGAGCAGGGGTACGAGGCCACCACCGTCGAACAGATCGCGGCGGCGGCCGAGGTCTCGCCCTCGACCGTCGCCCGCTACTTCCCGGTGAAGGAGGACATCCTCCTCACCGACGACCAGGACGCGCTCCTCGAAGCCCGGCTGCGCGCCCGCCCGGCCGGCGAGGAGCCCCTGGAGTCGCTGCGCGCCGTCGTCCTCGACGCCGTCGCGACCGCCCTCGCCCACGAGCCGGAGGAGATCCGGCTGCGGGCCCGCCTGATGACGGAGATCCCCGCGATCCGCGCCCGGCTCACCGAGACCACCGCCGAGAGCGGCCGGCGGCTCTCCCGGGCCGTCGCCGAGCGCACCGGCCGCGCCCCCGACGACCTGGAGGTACGGGTCTTCACCGCGGCCGTCCTCGGCGCCCTGCGCGAGGCCACCCTGCACTGGGCCGAGCACGGCCAGGGCGACGACCTCGTACCCCTCCTCGACCGCACCGTCGACACCCTCAAGGCCGGCCTGACGCTCCGCCCGCCCGCCCCAGCGCGCCCCTGAGCACCTCGCCCGAGGCCGGGTTCGCCGCGCAGCCCCACACCCCGTGCGGGCAGTAGTCGGTGAAGGTCTGGTACACCGGCCGGTGCCGCGCGAACCAGTCGAGCATGCCCCGCACGTACGCCGGGTTGTCCCCGTTGCGGAACAGCCCCCACTCCGGGAACGACACCGGCTTGCCGCGCGCCGCCGCGAAGGCCGCGTGGTGCGCGAGCCCGTACGGCTCCGTCACCTGCTCCTCGAAGGACAGCCCGGCCGGCTGGTCGTAGGCGTCCATCCCGATCACGTCCACGTACGCGTCCCCCGGGTAGCAGCGCGGCCAGGCGATCGCGTCCAGCCCCCGGCTCGGCGTGAAGTCGAAGCGGAAGCGCTGCCCCGGCACCTCCCGCAGCACCCCCACCACCCGGCGCCAGTACGCCTTCCAGGACTCCGGGTCGGGCCCGCAGCGATGGCTGTACGTCGTCCCGTTCATCTCCCAGCCCAGCACCAGCACCGCGTCCGCGAGCCGGTACCGCACCAGCCGCTCCCCCAGCGTCCGGAAGTGCCCGTCGTACGCCCCGGCCGCCCCGCCCCGCAGCCCCGCCCGCACCTCCCCGTCGTCCAGACCGGCCTCGCTGCGGTCGAGCAGCGGCACGTTCAGCACGAACAGCCGCCCCGGCCGCTCCTCCTTCCAGCGCGCCCACGGCTCGAACAGCGCCGGATGGCCCTCGATGTTGGACCACCGGTCGCCCGGCAGATAGGTGTGGCCCACGCTCAGCGGCGCCCCGCCCAGCCAGCGCTCCACCCCGGCGATCCGCCGCACCCCGGCCTCGTCGGAGCCGGTGAAGAAGCCGGCCGGCACCGCCGGGTCCACGGACGGCACCACCGGGGCCGCCCGCTCGCCGGGCGCGAGCCGCTCGTACGGCAACAGGAACGCGAAACAGGCCGCGAGCAGCAGCGTCAGCGCCACTCGCGGCCAGGAGGAAAGGGGAAGGCGCACGTCAGCTCGTCCAGAACTCCCACCAGCGGGTCAGGACCAGCATCCCGATGATCCCGATGTGCAGCACCGGCAGCGCGAAGGTGAAGTCGCCCAGGAAGCCCCGCACGGCGGGCGGCGCGGGCAGCGAGCCGTGCCGCACGTTGTGCGCGGTGACGTACCAGAACATCGTGATCGTCGCGCACCAGGCCAGACAGCACCACAGGCACAGCGAGTTGATCTCGTACAGCGACTGGTACATCAGCCAGGTGCAGAAGCCGACCCCGAACAGCATCCCGGCGTTGAGCCCGAGCCAGAACCAGCCCCGGTAGCGGGCGCCGGCCAGGATCCCGACGCCCACCGCGACGACCACGGCGTACGTGACGAGCCCCAGCATCGGGTTCGGGAAGCCGAACACCGCCGCCTGCTCGCTCTTCATGATGTTGCCGCACGAGACGACCGGGTTGAGGCTGCACCCCGGCTGGAAGCCCGGGTCCTCCAGGAGCCTGAACTTGTCGATCGTGATGACCCAGCCGGACAGCACGCCCGCCGCGCCCGTCACGATCAGCATCCAGGCGAAGGCCCGGCTCGCGCCGGTCCCCGCTCCGCCCGTCCGCCCGTCCTCGCGCTCCGCCTGCCGCTGACCCGGCACCGCTCCCCGTACGTTCACCGTCGCCATGACGCCGCCCCCCGTCCGCTCAGCCCTGGATCCGGCTCACCGGCACCGCGACGTGACCGGTGTTCCGCACGACCTCGTCGTCGGAGATGAACGCCTTGAGGCGGCCCTCGTCGACCGGCGCGCCCGGCTCCGCGTCCGGCCACGGCGCGACCGGGATCTTCACGATGACGTGGCCCGTCTCGTACGCCGCCGCCTGCCAGTCCGCCGACACCGGGCACTGGGCGTTCATGAACGGCAGCGTGAGCACCGCGCGCTCCGCCTCGACGAGCAGGTGGGCGCCGATCCCGCGCTCCTGGCCGGCGTCGACGACGATGTCGCCGATCGGCACGCCCATGCCCTCCAGGGTCTCCCGCAGCTCCGCCTCGCCGGCCTCGCGGCCGTGCAGGCCGTCGCCGACCGAATACACCATCAGGAACGGGGTGGCGGGCATGTCGTCGGTGGGCCCGAGGGTCCACGAGATGACGCTGAGCGTTCCCATCGTGTGGGCGCTGTGCTCCGCGGAAAGGACGTTGGAAGTGGTCATGGTTCCGGATGCTAGGGGACGAACACGGGCCCCCCTTCGCCGAATTCACTCATTCGGCCGACATTCCAACCGACCGCATTTCCGGCGCAACGAACCGCGGTTTACATCGTTGTGCCCAGAGGGCATCAGCCGACCTCAGGAGATCGCACATGATCGTTCCGCGTCGTGCCGCTTTGCGGTCCCTCTTCGCGCTGGCCGTCACCGCCCTCACGGGCGGAGCGCTGGCCAGGATCGCGGCGAGGGAGCCGACCCGGCCCGCCCGCCCCGGCCCCGCGACCGCCGCCGGCCCCGCCGTCGCCGCCTCCGCCGCCCTGTTCGACGAGATGTACGCCGGGCGGCGCATCCAGGGCCTCCCCGGTCCGGACGGCGAGCCGCTGGCCCTCGTCGACGGCCGCCCGCTGCACCTGATGCGGTGCGCCGACGGCGGCTTCGTCACCCCGATCGACCACTACGAGTCCTGTCCGACGCCGCTGGCGGCCGTCCGCGCGGCCGTGGACGGGCTGGGCACCGCCCGGCTGTCCCGGCTCGCCGCCGCCCACGGCACCCACCCCGGAGGGAGCCCGCGTGGCGTACACGCGTAAGAACCAGAGCGACCTGACCAGCGCCGAGCGCAAGCGGTTCGTCGCCGCCGTCCTCGAACTCAAGCGGACCGGCGGATACGACGACTTCGTCCGCACCCACATCGACCACTACGTCGCCGACGGCGAGGGCAAGCTCCGGGAGGCGCACATGTGCCCGAGCTTCCTGCCCTGGCACCGCAGGTTCCTGCTGGAGTTCGAGCAGGCGCTGCGCCGGATCGACCCCTCGGTGACCGTGCCCTACTGGGACTGGACCCGCGACAACACGCCCGCGTCGTCCCTGTGGGGCGAGGACTTCATGGGCGGCAACGGGCGCCGGGGCGACCTCCAGGTGATGACCGGCCCCTTCGCGTACGCGGGCGGGCGCTGGACGGTCAAGCAGAACATGACCGAAGGCGCCTTCCTCACCCGGGACTTCGGCCGCCCCCGCGACCCGATCACGCTGCCGACGGCCGCCCAGGTGGAGGAGGTCACGGGCGAGCGGGTGTACGACGTGTCGCCGTGGAACTCGACCAGCTCCTCCGGCTTCCGCAACGGGATGGAGGGCTGGGGCGGCGGCCAGGGCAACGCCCGCTACCGGCTGCACAACCGGGTGCACCGCTGGGTCGGCGGGCTGATGCTCGGCGGCGCCTCGGTCAACGACCCGGTGTTCTGGCTGCACCACTCCTTCGTCGACCTGCTCTGGTCGCGCTGGCAGCAGCGCAACCCGGGGGCCGGCTACCTCCCGAAGGACCCGCCGCCGCTGGGCGATCCGCAGTACCGCAAGGTGGTCGCGCTCAACGAGCGGCTCGGCCCGTGGAACGTGACCCCGGCGGAGCTGCTCGACCACAGCGGGATCTACCGCTACGCATGAGAGTGTCCCCCCGGCCCGACGGGCCGGGGGGACACTGCCGGGGCTGGGGTTCAGCCGCCGTAGCCGCCCTCACCGTGGCCGCCGTCGACGTTCGCGCACTGGTTGCCGAAGGTCGGGTTCAGCAGGCCGATGACGCTGACGCTGTTGCCGCAGAGGTTGACCGGGACGTGGACCGGGACCTGGACGACGTTGCCGGAGGCGACACCGGGGGAGTGGGCGGCGACGGCCTCGGCGCCGGAGTCGGCGACGGCCATGCCGGCTCCGCTGAGGGCAACGGCACCCGTGCCGGCGAGAACAGCGGCAGCCTTCGCGATGCGAGACATCAAGAGCTCCTTGAACGTGGAAAGCGACCGCGAGAATCACGGTCACGTGGTCCTTCAACGGCGAAACGGCGTGCGGGTCACGGCCATTGCTCCGAATGGAGACCACAGCGGAAGAGATGGCCCGCGGATCACGCGTCCGCCCGCCGTCGGATTACGGCGGAAAGGACGCGGGAGCCGCGGGCCGCGGCCATGCGACAAGCCTTCCTCTGCAACGAGCGGTGACCCCTCGGGTGGCGGGAAGAATCGTGTCTTCACCCGCCTGGTCAAAGGTCGTACAAAGGAACGCCGTCCGGCCGGCTACGGCGCCAGGCCGAGCTGGGGGTCCAGCGCTCCGTTCAGCGCGGGGGTGAGGACGCCGACCTCGGGGGCCTTGAGACCCGGCAGCATCTCGCCGGGGCGGGGGGCGCCGAGCACGTTGCCCACGGTGGCGCCGGGGGTGACGGCGTTCATCTCGGAGCGCGGGCTGGAGAGCTCGGCCGTGCCGGGCTCGCTGCCCCGCAGCACCTCGGGCAGCGGGGCGGCGATGTCGGTCCGCGACAGGGTGCTGTCGAGCGGGACGCGGGGCAGGGTGAGGTCCGGCAGGCTGCCGACACCCTGGTGGAAGCCGGTGGGCGCGCCCGGGACCGGCGTGGGGACACCGGTCTCCAGGGTCGGGGCGTCCATCGGGATCACCGGCTCAAGACCCTGGAGCGGGACCACCACGGGAGCGTCCGCGGCGGCGGGGGTCGCCAGGGCGGCGGAGGCGAAGGCGGTGGCCAGGAGGCCGAGAGCGGCGTGAGAGCGCAGATTCATGTCCTGCGAACGAGTCCGGGGCGGGGAACGTGACGAGATTCCCCTGAGTGCAGCAACGCCGGGGGTCCGCACCGGTGAGCGGTGCGGACCCCGGTTGACCGTACGTCAGCCTGGGCTGCCGTACGGGCCGTTCAGTGGCGGCCGCGGACGAGCCGGCCGCCGCGCAGGTACATCACGCTGCCGCCGACGAGGAGCGCGGCGCTGATCGCGGCGGCGCCCATCAGCGCGGTGGAGTCGCTGCCGGTGTCGGGCAGGTGCGGCGGCTGGCCGGGCGGGGTGGTGGGGCCGCCGGGCTCGTCCGGGTTGGTGGGCGGCGGGGTCTCGCCGCCGGGCGGGGTCGGGTGGCCGGGCGGGTTGGTGTGCCCGGGCGGGGTCGGGCCGCCCGGCGGCGGGGTGGTCGGGGTGCAGTCGGGCCCGGTCTGGCCGTCCTCGCAGTCGCCCGGCTCGTCGGGGTTGGTCGGCGGCGGGGTCTCGCCGCCGGGCTCGCAGTACGGTCCGGTGTGCCCGTCCTCGCAGTCGCCCGGCTCGTCCGGGTTGGTGGGCGGCGGGGTCTCGCCGCCCGGCGTGCACCAGGGGCCCGTCTGGCCGTGCTCGCAGTCGCCGGGCTCGTCGGGGTTGGTGGGCGGCGGGGTGCTCGGCCCGCAGTCGGGCCCGGGCTGCCCGTACTCGCACTCCCCCGGCTCCCCCGGCCCCCCGGGCTCATCGGGATTGGTCGGCGGCGGGGTCTCGCCCCCGGGCGGCGTCGGGTGGTCGCCGGGCGGGGTCGGGTGGTCCCCCGGCGGCGTGGGGTGGTCCTCGGGCGGGGTCGGGTGGTCGCCGGGCGGGTGCCCCTCGTCCCCGTAACCGTCGGGTTCGTCGTCCCCGTAGCCCTCGGGGCCGTCGGCGGCCGACTTCACGGCCTTGGCGCACAGTTCGCTGACGGCCGCCCCCATCGCCCCGAGGTGCGCGTGGTCGCCGCAGACCTCGGCGGCGGCGGGCATCCGGGGGCGGTCGCCCGGCCCGGGCGAGTCCGCCGCGGCGCCGGTGGGGTTCGCCATGAGGGCGAAGCCGCCGGACAGCGAGAGAATGCCGGTCGCCGCCGCAGTGGTCAGCATCTTCCTGGTGATGATGGATCGCATACCGCTCTTCCTCTGGAAAACGCCGTGCGACGGCGTGGGGATGGCGAGAGCGTATGGAGCGGGTGTCGTGGGCGACCGACCCCACGCGACACATGATCCGAAAATCATTCAATCGGACTCAAAAGGGGGACGCGCGAAGGCCCTGGCGCGGAAGGTCCGCCAGGGCCGGGTACCGCGAGGGACTTTGACAGTCCGTCAGCCCGCGAGGCCGCCCAGCGGGACGCCGCCGAGCAGGGAGCCCGCGCCCCCCTTGCCGACCTGGTTCAGCTGGCCCGCGGTCTCGGTCACCTTCTGGACGGGCGAGCCGTCCGTGGTGCTGCTGAGCGCGTCGGACTTCAGGCCCTCACCGGTGAGCGATCCGAGGCCGCCGTCCAGGCTGGTGGGAACCGAGGCCATCGCGGGCGCGGCGATACCCAGGGCCATCACGGAACCGGCGATGACCGCGGCCACCTTGGTGGGCTTCATGAATGGGGATCCTTCCTTCTGGCGTGCACGCGTCGGCGCAGGCAACTGGCTTTCCGCACAGGCGTCTTGAGCGATTCCCGTGCGACTTTCTGCCTCTGTAACGAGGCGTGCGCCCGCCGGAAACTCCGGGAGGAGGGAATTCTCGACACTGCACCCGAATGATGCGGGCCGGTGCGATCTACCGATGGAATGACCCGCGAGCGGCCGTGCCCGCCCGGGGACCCCGGGCGGGCACGGCCTCGTGACGGACGGTCAGCGCACCGGAAGCGGCGGCTTGATGGGGAGCGCGCCGGTGTCGACCGGCGGCTTCACGGGGGCCTCGACCGGCAGCGCGGGCGCGGCCAGGCTCGGCAGCGCGGGCAGCCCGGCCAGGTCCGGGGCGGGCAGGCCGCCGCCGAGGACGGTCGCCACGGCCAGGTTGACCAGCGAGGTCAGGGCCGAGGTGACCTGCGGGACGACCTTGCCCGCGTCACCGGAGGTGACGGCGGCGAGCAGACCGGCCACCGCCGTCTGCACCCCCGCGAGCGCGTCGGCGACGACGTCGGCGGGCGCGGCGGCCCGGACCCCGGCCGTGACGGGCAGCCCGGCCGGCGCGCCCACGGCGGGCAGCCCGGCGGCGGGCGGGGCGACGGCCGGGAGCCCGGCGGCGGGGAGTCCGGCCGCGGGGGTCGGGACGGCCGGGAGGCCGGTCGCCGGGGTCGGTACGGCCGGGAGGCCGGTCGCCGGGGTCGGGGCCGCGGGCGGGGGCGGGTCCACCGCGGGGGTTCCGGGGACCGGGGCCTCTGGGACCGGGGCCGGGGCGGCCTCCTTCGCCGCGTCGACGGCGGTGTCGATCTTCTTCTTGAGCGCGTCCGCGTCGGCGGCGGGCAGTTGCCCGCCGTCGACCTTGAGCGCCGCGGTGATCAGCTCGGTGACCGGGGTGCTCACGGAACCGAGGTCGCCGAGGGCTTCGGCCTGGGCGAGGAGGGCGGCCGCGTCGGGGAGGGGGGCTCTGCCGCCGGCGAGGGTGGCCGGCAGGGCGGGACGGGCTTCGTCGGCGAAGGCGGGTCCCGCCGTACCGAGGGTGAGAACGGCGGATATCGCCAGGGCGGTGAGACGGGGTACTGCGTGGGGACGCATATGTGTTCCTTTTCCTTATGCGTCGGACAACTTCCCCCTCACCGTGCCTGCGGGTATAGCGGTCCGCAACCGCAGAACTACTGAGCGCCACGTCTCCGTTCGAGTGAATCCGGCCTCCGACCTGCCCCTCCCAGGGGCGTACGCCGTTGCACCGGACGGCGCACGGGGGTGCGTCCGAACGAGTCACCACCCAGTGAGCAGACGGCGAAAGGCCGGCGCGCCACCCCTGGCGGGGGCGGCGCGCCGGCCTCGGAAGGACCACGATCCGGCGTGCGAGATCAGGCGTTGATGCAGGTGTTGCCGAAGGCCGGGTTCAGGGCGCCGATCACGTTGACGGTGTTGCCGCAGACGTTGACCGGGACGTGGACCGGGACCTGCACGACGTTGCCGGACAGGACACCCGGGGAACCGATGGCCGCGCCCTCGGCACCGGCGTCGGCGGCGGCGACACCGGCGGTGCCGGCGACGGCGGCGGCGGCACCGAGGGACAGGACGACGGCCTTCGCGATACGGGACATGAAGAGGATCTCCTCGATCGATGGGAAGCGACGGATTCCACGCGGGCTGATCCGCCTGCGGGGTCGGCGCGGACGGTTCAGCCCGGCTCCTTCAACAACGGCCCGGGAATTCATCGGTTGCTCTCCCGAACGGGTGACGTTCAACCGATCTTTGGGCCATAGGAGGGTCATTCGAGTGACCGGACCTGGAAAGGGGCAACACGCCCAACGAGGAACCGGCCGGAAGGATACGGAAGTTAGCGTTTGTGAGCATCTAATGCTTACTATCGCCCGCCGTGGGGGTTATAACGTTCCCGAACGTTGCTTCCGGTCCCGTCACGCGTTCTTGCATTTTGCGCGGACGACACCTTCCTCTCTCCCGGTCTACACGGGTCTTCCCTTCCTTCTCTCATCAAAGCGGAGAACCTGTATGCGGAATTCAGCGGTTCATGCCGTACGCCGGGGCGCGCTCTGCGCCGTGTCGTGCGCGGCCCTCTCCGCCGCGCTCCCGGCCGCATCCGCCGTCGCCCCTCCCCCCTCCTCGGAAGCCGCCCGACTCCCCTTCGCACCGCGGTACCAGGCCACCCTGCACGGTGGCATCGTCCGCGCCGCGAACGCCTCGGCCAGGGGGACGCTGGGCACCGAGTCCGTCAACGACGGCGCCACGATGGGGTACGTGGACGTCGACGACGACGCCAACACCTACAACTCCAGCAGCGCCGAGCTGCGCGTCCCCGACGGCGCCCGGGTCACCTGGGCGCGCCTCTACTGGGGCGGCAACCTCCGCGTCGGCGAGCAGAAGCCGCCCAAGGACAACGGGCGGGTGCTGATCGCCGAGCCCGGCGGCGACTACAAGGCGCTGCTCGCCGACACCACCACCGGCCACCGGACCGGCGACGGCGCCGACGCCTTCCAGGCCAGCGCCGACGTCACCGAACTCGTCCGCTCGGCACAGTCGGGGCTGTGGACCGTCGCCCAGGTCAACGTCGCCATGGGCCGCTCGGCCGTCGGCGGCTGGGGCGGCTGGACGCTGGTCGCCGCGTACGAGAAGGCCGACGAGCCGCTGCGCCGACTGGCCGTATGGGACGGTTTCGAAACGCTCGGTCCGAAGAACCGCGAGCTGGGAATCCCGGTCGGCCTCGGCAAGGACCGCATTCCCGAGGGGGCGGACGGCTCGCTCGGACTTGTCGCCTATGACGGCGACCGCGGGACTTCCGGGGATTACCTCGCGGTGGAATCCGAACGGGCTAAGACCGTCCGGCGGAGCACGCTCTCCGATTCCGCGAATTCCGCGGACGACGTGATGAACTCCAGCATCACGGAATCGGGAACAAGTCGGATGGAACGACTGCCCGCTCATCAGAACACCCTGGGGTACGACTCCGACGTCTTCGATCTGCGGGGGGCGCTGCGCCATGGGGCCGATCGTTTCCACATCCGCGTCGGCACCCGGACGGACACCGTCTGGCTCGGCGCGCTCTTCCTCCAGGCGGAGGTCGAACGGGCCGGTGCCCGGCGCTGACGTGCTGCACGCGGTCCAGCCCGGCGACGGCGGGGTCGCCCGCGTCGTCACCGACCTGGTCCGCGCCCAGCTCGCGGACGGGCTGCGGGTCGCCGTGGCCTGCCCGCCCGGCACCGGACTCGCCGACGCCGTACGGGCCGAGGGCGCCGACACGTACGCCTGGCGCGCGGGCCGGGACCCCGGTCCCGGGACCCTGCGCGAGACCCGGGAGCTCGGCCGGCTGCTCCGTACCGTGCGCCCGGCGCTCGTCCACGCGCACAGCGCCAAGGCCGGGCTGTGCGCCCGGCTCGCGCTGCGCGGACGGGTGCCGACGGTGTACCAGCCGCACGCCTGGTCCTTCGAGGCGGTCGAGGGGACGACCGCGGCGCTCGCCCGCCGCTGGGAGCGCTGGGCCGCCCGCTGGACCGACCGGATCGTCTGCGTGAGCGAGGCGGAGCGGCGCACCGGCGAGGCGGCCGGGGTGCGGGCCTCCTGGGCGGTGATCCACAACGGGGTGGACGCCGTGCGCTTCGCGCCCGCCGGACCGGAGCCCGCTCCCGGACCGGGCGCGGACGGGACGGCCGGGCCGCTCGTCGTCTGCGTCGGGCGGCTGTGCCGGCAGAAGGGGCAGGACGTGCTGCTGGCCGCCTGGCCCGCCGTGCTCGACGCGGTCCCCAACGCCCGGCTCGTCCTGGTCGGCGAGGGCCCCGACGGGGAGACCCTGCGGGCCGCCGCCGGGCCCTCGGTGCGCTTCGCCGGCGCCGTGGCCGACACCGCGCCCTGGTACCGGGAGGCCGACCTCGTCGTGCTGCCGTCCCGCTGGGAGGGCATGGCGCTCGCGCCCCTGGAGGCGATGGCGTGCGGGCGGCCGGTCGTCGTCGGCGACGTCGACGGGGCGCGGGAGAGCCTGCCGCCCGGTCACGAGGAGACCTGCCTGGTCCCGCCCGGGGACCCGGCCGCCCTCGCCGCCGCGCTCGGCCGCCTCCTCGGCGATCCCGGGCTGCGGCGCTCGCTGGGCCGGGAGGCCCGCGAACACGTACTCAGCAGTTTCGATGTGCGGCGCACCGGCGCGGCCGTCGCGGAGCTCTACCGCGAACTGGCCGGAGTGCGGTGCACGCAGCACAGAGAGCCGATTGCGCAGTGACTACCGAAAGCACCAGCCTCCCCTCCTCGCCGGGCTCCTGGCCCTCGGCGGGCCCCTTCGCCGGCCTCGGCTCCCTGGCGCCGCCGCGCGGCGGCGCCGGCCGGGTGACGCTGCCGCCCCGCCGCCCGGCGCGGCGGCGGTCCGCCGCCGTGCCGCTGCTGGCGGCCGACGCGGTCGCCGTCCTGCTCGCGGTCTGCGCGCTGTCCGTGGCGCACCGCCGCTGGGAGCTCTCGCTGCTGGTCGTCGGCCTCGTCGTGCTGCTCGACGGCCGGGCCGGGCTCTACCGGCCGGCCGCCCCGCTGACCGGCGCCCTGGACGAACTGCCCGCGCTGGCCTCCCGCGCCGGGGTCGCCTGGTGCGTGACGGCCGCCGCGGTCGCCGCGTACGCCCCGGCGCTCGCCATCGGCCCGCTGCGGCTGTGCGGGGCGTACGCCGCGCACCTGGCGGCCGTCGTGACGGTGCGCGGCCTCGTGCACGCCCGGCGGCGGCGGACGGCCCGGGCGCACCCCCGGTCGGCGCTGGTGGTCGGGGCGCCCGCGGCGGCCCGGCGGTTCGCCGCCGCGCTCGCGCAGCACCCGGAGTACGGCATCCGGCCGGTGGGCCTGGTGGCCGGGCGGACGGACGGCGAGCGGGGGCTTCCGGTGCTCACCGGCACCGAGGACATCCACCGGGCGGTCATCCAGAACACCGTCCGCGACGCCGTCTTCCTCACCCCGGACGACGGCCTGGTGACGCTCTTCCAGCAGTACGGCTGCACCACCTGGCGGGTCGGCGGCGAGTCGCGCCCCGGCGCCATGGGCGACCACCTGTACGGCTACGGCAGCCACCGCCTGGTGCCGGTCGGCGAGCGGCCCGGGCTGACCGCGAAGCGGGCCCTGGACGTGGCGCTGGCCGCCCCGGCGCTCGCGGTCGCGCTGCCGGTGCTGCTGCTGTGCGCGCTGGCGGTGCGGCTCGCGGACGGGCCCGGGGTGCTGTTCCGGCAGGAGCGGGTGGGCCAGGACGGGCGCCTGTTCACGCTGCTGAAGTTCCGTACGCTGCGCCCCTCCGACGAGACCGAGTCGGCGACCCGGTGGAGCGTCGCCGACGACCACCGGATGAGCGCCGCCGGGCACTTCCTGCGCAAGACCTCGCTGGACGAGCTGCCGCAGCTGTGGAACGTGCTGCGCGGCGACATGAGCCTGGTCGGCCCGCGGCCCGAACGCCCCTTCTTCGTAGCCCAGTTCAGCCGGGTGCACGCGGGGTACGCGGCCCGGCACCGGATGCCGGTGGGGCTCACCGGGCTCGCCCAGGTGCACGGCCTGCGCGGCGACACCTCGATCGAGGACCGCTGCCGCTTCGACAACCACTACATCGACCACTGGTCGCTCTGGCAGGACGTGTGCATCCTGCTGCGCACGGCGGCCGGGCTCGTGCGACCGACGGGGAGCTGACGATGGCGACGGCCGTTTCGCTGCCGGGGACCGGCGGCCGGACCTCCCCGGCCGCCCCCGGGGTACGGGAGTGGGCGCGCAGGGCCGGGGCCCTGTCGCCGGTGCTCGCGGTGATCGCGCTGCTGCTCGTGCCGGGCGGCGGGGGCGGCGCGCAGGGCGGGACCGGCGGCACGGGCACGGTCGCCGACGCGGCCTCGGGGCTGCTGGTGCTGATCTGCCTGGTGCGGGTGGTGCGTTCGGGGGCCCGGCCGCTGAGCCGGGCGGCGGCGGTCGTGCTGGGGCTGCCGGTGCTCGGCATCTGCCTGGCGGCGATCACCTCCAACGACCCGGGCGCCAGCCTGCCCGGGGTGGCCCGCTACGTACAGATCTTCGTGCTCGTCCCGGCCGCCGTGCTGCTGCTGATCCGCGACCGGCGCGACTTCGCCGTGGTGGCGTGGGCGCTGGTCGCGCTGGCGCTGCTGGAGGGCGGGGTGGGTGTCGTGCAGTTCCTGACCGGCACCGGCGCCTCCTACCAGGGCGCGGACATCCGCGCGGTCGGCACCTTCGGGGCGACCGACGTGATGGGCATGGCGACCGTCGTCGCGTACGGGCTGGTCATCGCGACCGGGCTCGCGCTCGGCGGCACGGCGGGCCGGGCCCGTACGGCCGCCCTGGTCTGCGCCGGGCTGCTGTTCGTGCCGCTGGTGCTCTCCTTCAGCCGGGGCGCGTGGATCGCGACCGTGCTGACCGTGGCCGTCCAGCTGCTCCTGTCGGGGATCCGGCGGGCCGCCCGGGTGGCGCTGGCGGCGGGCGCGCTGGGCGTGGTCCTGGTCGGCGGGCTCGGCATCGGCTCGGACATGGTCAAGGAGCGGGTCACCAGCATCACGCAGGTCGCGGGGGCGCCGGACCAGTCGGTGACGGACCGGTACACGATGTGGGCCGCGGCGGGCCGGATGTGGCGCGCCGAGCCGCTGACCGGCGTGGGCCTCAAGGGCTTCCCCGCGTACCGCGACTCGAACGCCTCGCTGGCGCTGTCCTCGGGCAGCGATACGGCGGGCGCCGGCGCGGTCTTCCAGCGGCAGCCGCTGCTGTCGCCGCACAACATGTACCTGCTGGTCCTCAGCGAGCAGGGCCTGATCGGGCTGCTCGCCCTGGCGGGCAGCTGGGCCGCGCTGCTGGTGGCGGCGCTGCGGCGGCGGCGCCGGGGCGCGGACTGCGCGCTGGTCGCGGTCGGGCTGCTGGCCTGGCAGCTCATCGACTTCTTCTACGCGGACATCGGCGGCCCCTCGACGGTCCTGATGTCGGTCGTCCTCGGCCTGGCCGCCTGGTGGTCGCTGGCGGAGGTGCGCCGTGCGTGACCCGTGGTCCGGCCCGCCGGACCCGACGGACACCGCCCCGGTCCCGCCCGCCCCGTCCCCGGGCGCGCGGGACCGGGGCACGCCCGCGGGCGGACGGCCGGGCGGCCCGGCGGGCGCTCCCGGCGGGGTGCACGGCGAGGGCCCGGCGGGCGCTCCCGGCGGGGTGCACGGCGAGGGCCCGGCGGGCGCTGCCGGCGGGGCGGACCCTTGGGCGGCCGGGGCGGCGGAGGACGCGTTGTGCGTGCCGCCGTCGGGCGGGGCCGGGGACCGGGACAGGGACGGGAACGGGAACGGGCGGGGCGAGTGGGACCAGCGGGACATGCAGGGCTCGCGGGGCACGCGGGGCACGCGGGACGCGGCCGGACCCTCCGGGGGTCCGACGGCGTCCGGCGTGCCCGGCGCGCCCGGCGCGTCCGGTGGTCCCGGCCAGCCCGGCGTGTCCGGCGGTCCCGGCGGTCCCGGTCTCCACGGCGACCCCGGCGGTCCCGCCCTGCCCGGCGGTCCCGGTGTCCCCGGCTCCCCCGCCGTCGACCCCTGGAGCGCCGCCGGTTCGGTCGAGGACACGCTCGACCTGCTCTGCGGGCTGCCGCCAGGGCGCGGGCACGGGGCGTGGGCCCTGGCCGCCGCGCCGGGCGCGCACGCCGCCGCGGTGGCCGGGCGGGCGGCCCGCGCGGCCGGGGTGCCGGCGACGCAGCGGGGCCACGCCGCCTGGAACGGGCGCCGGACGGCACACGAGACGGCACCGGCGGCGGAGCACGAGGGCCGTCCGTCGTTGCTGGGCGGGCGCCCGCTGGCCGGCGGCGCCCGCCCCCTGGAGTCCGCCGCGCGGGCGGTGCCGACGCCTTCCCCCGAGCAGGGCTGGCGGCCCCAGGCGGCCCCGGCCCCCGCCCCCGCCCCGGCCACCGGCACCGGCACCGGCCGCCACGCCCGCCGGAAGGGGAGCCTCCCGGCCGCCGCCGGGTCCGGGCGCTTCCTGCTGCGGGCCGCCTTCGTGACGGCCGCCCTCACCGCCGTCGGCGCGGTGCTCGGGCTCGTACGGGACCAGATCCTGGCCCGGTACTTCGGCGCGGGCGCGGAGACCGACGCGTTCCTGGTGGCGTGGACGGTCCCGGAGTTCGCCTCGACGCTGCTCATCGAGGACGCGATGGCGCTGATCCTCGTACCGGCGTTCTCCCGTGCGCTGGCCCGCCGTTCGGGCAGCCTGTTCGGGGACCCGGTGCGGGCCCTCGTCCGGGCCACCCTGCCGCGGCTCGTACTCTCCGTGGCGGTCGTCTCCGCCGTGCTCGTGGCCGCCGCGCCGCTGCTGGTGTCCGCGCTGGCGCCGGGGCTGCCGGACCCCCGGCTCGCCGTCGACTGCACGCGCCTGACGGCGACCTGCGTGCTCTCCTTCGCGCTCGCCGGCTACTGCTCGGCCGCCCTGCGCGCGCACGGCTCCTTCCTGCCGCCGGCCGCGATCTACGTGGCGTACAACGTCGGCATCATCGGCACGATCCTGCTGCTCCGGGAGCCCTTCGGGGTGCGGGCCGCCGCCGCCGGGGTCGCCGTCGGCGGCGTCCTGATGGTGCTGGTGCAGGCGCCCTCGCTGGTCCGGGAGCTGCGCGCCCGCCCCGTACCGAAGGAGGAGCCCAAGCCCGTACCGACCGGGGACGGGCGGCTGCTGGTGCTCGGGGTGATCGCGCCGGTCATCGTCTTCGCGCTGACCCGCCAGTCGCAGATCCTCATCGAGCGCTTCCTCGCCTCGCCGCTCCCGGCGGGCGCCATCTCGCATCTGAACTACGCGCAGAAGATCGCGCAGATGCCGATGATCCTCTCCCTGATGCTCTGCACGGTCAGCTTCCCGGTCGTCGCCCGCGCCCTCGCGGCGGGCGAGGCGGAGGCGGCCCGGCGCCGGGTCGAGCGGGACCTGCTGCTCGCCGCCGTCGTCGTGCTGATCGGCGCGTCCACGGTGATCGCCGCCGCCCCGCAGATCGTCGAGATCCTCTTCCAGCGCGGCGCGTTCGACGCCTCCGACACGGCCGCGACCGCCGCCGTGATGCGGGTGTACGCGCTCGGCCTGCTCGGCCAGACCATGGTCGGCGCCCTGGTCCGCTGCTACTTCTCCGCCGCCCGCCCGCTCTGGTACCCGGCCGCCGCGATGGGCGCCGGGCTCGCCGCGACCGGGCTCGCCGGGACCGTCCTCGCCCATCTGTGGGGCGCGGTCGGCATCGCCGGCGCCAACGCGCTCGGCATCACCGTGACCGCCGTGATGCTGCTGCTCGGCGCGCACCGCCAGTCCGTCCCGATCGACGTGCCCCGCCTCGGCGAGGGCCTGCTGCGGCTCACCACCGCGGGTGCCTGGGCCACCGGCGCCGGCTGGCTGTGCGCCGTCGCGATCGGGACGCCGGTGCTCGCCGTCGTCGTCGCCGCGCTCGTCGTCGTCGGCGTGTTCCTGCTGTTCGTCGCGTGCGCCGCCAAGGCGCCCGAGATTCCGCCCCTCCCCCGATCCGCCTGCCGAAGGACCCCCCATGCCCGCCGTCGCACTGCGTCGACTGCTGCCGAAGCCGCCCCTGTGGGTGGCGATGTACCACTCGATCGCGGACAGCCCCGATGATCCGTACCAGGTGACGGTCTCGCCCGTGCGGTTCGCCCGGCAGCTGCACTGGCTGGGCGACCGGGGGCTGCGCGGGGTCTCCGTACGGGAGCTGCTCGCCGCCGCCGCCGAGGGGCGCGACCGGGGCCTGGTGGGGCTGACCTTCGACGACGGCTACGCCGACTTCCTCGAATCGGCGGTGCCGCTGCTGCGGCGGCACGGCTTCACCGCGACCGTGTACGTGCTGCCCGGGCGGCTCGGCGGCGACAACGCCTGGGACGAACTCGGCCCGCGCAAGCCGCTCCTCGACGAGGACGGCATCCGGCGGGCCGCCGCCGCCGGGATGGAGATCGGCTCGCACGGCCTGCGCCACGTGGACCTGGTCGCGCTCGCCGACGCGGCCGCCGGTCCCGGCGAGGCGGGCGCCGCCGCCGAGGCCGCGCTGCTCGCCGAGACCCGGCACAGCCGCGAGCTGATCGAGGACATCACCGGCGATCCGGTGGACGGCTTCTGCTATCCGTACGGGAAGACCGACACCCGGGTGGTGCGCGCCGTCCGCGAGGCGGGCTACCGCTACGCCTGCGCCATCGACCCGGGCCCGCTGTCCGGCGTCCTCGCGCTGCCGAGGGTGCATGTCGGCGAGGCCGACACGTCCTGGCGGCTGACCGCGAAGCGGCTGCTGCACCCGCTGCGGCGCAGGCGGCCCGCCGGCCTGGTGCCCGCGCAGGGCGGCCCGGCCCCGGCGCTGCTGTCGTGAGCGCGGGGGCCCGCGCCGACCTGAAGGTGCTGCACGTGATCACCGGCCTGGGCATCGGCGGCGCCGAGCAGCAGCTGCGGCTGCTGCTGCGCCATCTGCCGGTCCAGGGCCGGGTGGTGACGCTGACCAATCCGGGGGCGGTGGCCGAGGGGATCGAGGCCGACGGCACCCCGGTGACGCACCTCGGGATGACCGGCAACCGGGACCTCGGCGCGCTGCCGCGGCTCGCCCGGATCATCCGGCAGGGCGGCTACGACCTCGTGCACACCCACCTCTACCGGGCCTGCGTGTACGGCCGGGCCGCCGCGCGGCTCGCCGGGGTCCGCCCGGTCATCGCGACCGAGCACTCGCTGGGCGAGGCGCAGATCGAGGGCCGCCCGCTGTCGGCCGGGACCCGGGCGCTGTACCTGGCGTCCGAGCGGCTCGGCACCTCCACGGTCGCCGTCTCGCCGAGCGTCGCCCGGCGGCTGGCGGACTGGGGCGTGGCCCCGGCGCGGATCCGGGTGGTGCCGAACGGCATCGAGTCGGGCCGCTTCGCCTTCGACCCGGAGGCCCGGTCGCGGACCCGGGCGGCGCTCGGGCTGCCCGCCGACGCGTTCGTGGTGGGCGGGGTCGGCCGGCTGGCCCCCGGCAAGCGCTTCGACCGGCTGGTACGGGCGGTGGCCTCGGTCCCGGAGGCCCGGCTGCTGCTGGTCGGCGAGGGCGACCGGCGAGCCGAACTGCTGCGGCTGGCCGGGGAGTGCGGGGCGGCCGACCGGGTGCTGCTGCCGGGGGCGATCGCGGATCCGCCGGGGGGTGGGGTGGGCGGTGCGCTGTCCGGTCCTGCGGGCGGTGGGGCGGGCGGTGCGCTGTCCGGTCCGGCGGGCGGTCCTGCGGGCGGTGCGGCGGGCGGTCTGTCGGCCGACGCGGCAGGCGGTCCGGCGGCCGGTCTGTCGGCCGACGCGGCGGAGGGTGCCGCGGCCGGTGCCGCAGGTGGTTCCGTACGCGGTCCGGTCGGCGGTCCGGTCGGGGGGCGCCCCGATCTGCCCTCGCTGCTGGCCGCGATGGACGTGTTCGTGTCCACCTCCCCCGACGAGACCTTCGGGCTCGCGGTCGTCGAGGCGCTGGCGGCGGGGCTGCCGGTGCTGTACGTCGCCTGTCCCGCGGTCGACGACCTGCCGGCGGGCGCGGCGCCCGGCGCCCGCCGGATCGGCGAGTCCGTGCCCGAGCTGATCGGCGCGCTGCGCGAGCTGCGCGCCGCCGGGGCGGAGCGGCTGCCGCAGCCCGAGGCCGCCCGCCACTACGACATCGCGCACAGCGCCCGGAAGTTGCTGTCCCTCTACGACCAGGCCGTCCACGGCACCCCTCTTCCCGTGAAGTGAGAGCTGAGCACCATGACCACGAAGACCACGAACCCGCCACGTCCCGCGTTCCTCACCCCCGCCCGCTGGATGGTCCTGCCGGCCGCCGTGCTCGCCGGCGCGGCCCTCGGCGGCGGCTACGGCGCCCTGAAGACCCCGCAGTACGCGGCGACCAGCTACGTCATCGTCGTCCCCGCCGAGAAGTCCGACCCGGGGTCGGCGCTCGGCTTCGCCCAGGCGTACGGGCGGGTCGCCACCGACATCGCGGTGACGGGCGACGCGCAGGTGTGGGCGGGGGTGTCCGCGGACACGCTGCGCGCGAGCGTGCAGGCGGCGACCTCGCCGGACGCGCCGATGATCTCGATCACGGCCCGCTCGGCGAAGCCCGCGCAGGCCGTGTCGATGGCCGACGGCGTGGCCCGCGCGCTGGTCCTGGACAGCTCGCACGTCGCCTCCAACACGGGTGTGAAGGTCGTGCAGTTCTCCCGCGCGACCAAGCCGGTGTCGCCGGTGTCCCCGTCGGCGCCGCTGTCGGCGCTGGTCGGCGCGTGCGCGGGCGGGCTGCTGGGCGGGCTGGTGCTGCTGGTCCGGCCGAAGCGGGCCGCGCGAGCGGAGGCGCGCCACTCGCGGCAGGGCGCCGCCGTGCCGGGTCCCGCGATGGCGCAGCAGCCGGAACCGGAGGCGGTGTGAGCGGCAGATCCCTGTCCGCGGAGGTCTGCCGGGACCCGGCGGAGTTCGGCCGGCTCGGCCCCGAGTGGGCGGCGCTGTACGCCCGTTGCGCGACGGCCACCCCGTTCCAGTCGCACGCGTGGCTGCACTCCTGGTGGCTCTCGTACGGGCGGCCCGGCGCGCTGCGGGTGGTGCTGGTGCGGCGGGCGGACGGCACGCTGGTCGCGGCAGCGCCGCTGATGCGGGCCCCGGGGCCGCTGCCGGTGCTGACCCAGCTCGGCGGCACGATCACCGACTTCACGGACGTGCTCCTCGACGACGCCTGCCCGGACGCGGTGCCCGCGCTCGCGGCGGCGCTGGCGGGCGCGGCCCGGGGCGGGCTGATCGACCTGCGCGAGGTGCGGCCGGGCGCGGCGGCGGAGCGGGTCTTCGACGCGTGGCGCGGCCCCCGGCGGCGGCTCGCGGACTCGCTGTGCCTGGAGCTGCCCGCCGTACCGATGGAGGCCCTGCTGGAACGCATCCCGTCGGGCAAGGCCCAGCGGGTGCGGGCGAAGCTGCGGAAGCTGGACGCGCTCGGCATCGACGAGCGCATCGTGACGGCGCCGGAGGTCCCGGAGGCACTGGAGCGGCTGCTGACGCTGCACCAGCTCCAGTGGCGGGGGCGGGGGGTGACCGCCGAGCACACCAGCGAGCGGTTCGCCCAGCACCTGGCGCGGGCGGTGCGGCCGATGGTGGAGTGCGGGGACGCGATGGTCACCGAGTTCCGGCTGGCCGGGGACGTGGTGGCGGCCGACCTGACCCTGATGTCGCGGCGGCTCGCGGGCGGCTACCTGTACGGCGCGGACCCGGCGCTGCGGGCGCGCAAGGTGGACGTGGCGACGATGCTGCTGCGGCACGGGGCGCGGGAGACCAGCGCGAGCGGCCGGGCGACGCTGAGCATGCTGCGCGGCACCGAACCGTACAAGCACCACTGGCGCCCGGAGACCGTGCCCAACCAGCGGCTCATGCTGGGCGTACGGAGCGCGGCGCCGTTGCTGTGGCTGCGCGCGGGCGCGGCGGCGGGGCGGCGCTGGGCGGCCCGGCAGGCGCGGGAGCGGGAGTGGCTGGGCCGGGCGCTGAGCCGGCTGCCCGGCCGGACGCCGCACGGTGGCGGAGGATGAGCTCCACCGCCGTGCGGCGCCCGCGGCCGCGGGCAGGGGTCAGAAGGGCCAGACCCCCTTCAGCGCGCCCTTCCAGTCGACACCGAGGCCGTTGGCCCAGCCGCCGGTCCCGGACACGGACTCCTTCACGGTGCCCTGCACGGACTCCTTCACGGACTCCTTCACGGACTCCTTCACCGTGTCCTTCACGGTGTCCTTCCAGGACTCCTTCCAGGACCCCTTGGGGACGCAGACCGGCCCGCCGATCCAGCTCTCGACCCATGAACCGAGGTTCACGGTCCAGCAGTTGGGCTTCGGCTCCGGCTTCGGCTCCGGCTTCGGCTCGGGCTTGGGCTCGGGCTTCGGCTCCGGCTTCGGCTCCGGCTTCGGCTCCGGCTTCGGCTCCGGCTTGGGCTCGGGCTTCGGCTCCGGCTTCGGCTCCGGCTTCGGCTCCGGCTTCGGCTCCGGCTTCGGGACCGGGACCGTCGGGTCCGTCGGCTCGGTCGGATCCGTGGGCTTGGTCGGCACCGTGGGGTCGGTCGGCTTCGTCGGCACCGTGGGGTCCGTCGGCTTCGTCGGCACCGTCGGGTCGGTCGGCTTCGTCGGCACCGTCGGGTCGGTCGGCTTCGTCGGATCCGTCGGCTTCGTGGGCACCGTCGGCTTCGTCGGGACGGTCGGCTTCGTGGGCACCGTCGGCTTCGTCGGCACCGTCGGCTTGGTCGGCACCGTCGGGTCCGTGGGATGCGTCGGCTCGCTCGGCTCCGTCGGATCCGTCGGCTCGCTCGGCTCCGTCGGATCCGTCGGCTCGGTCGGCTCCGTCGGGACCTGGGGCTCGACCCCGTACAGCGCCTGCCGGAACACCTGCGACGACTTCGGATTGTCGTCGCACTGCCAGACGCCGTGCGGGCAGTAATCGGTGATCGTGTGATAAAGCGGCTTGTGCTGCCTCATCCATTCGAGCATCCGCCTCATGTACTCGGGGTTGTCTCCGTTCCGGAACAGACCCCATTCCGGATAGGAGATCCGCTTTCCGTGCTGGGCAGCGAAATCGACCTGCGCCTGGAGCCCGTAGGGCTCACTGACGTGCTGCTCGAAAGTCGAACCGGCCGGCTGGTCGTACGAATCCATGCCGACGATGTCGACCACGTCGTCGCCCGGGTAGCACTCGGTCCACGGAACGGCGTCCCGGCCCCGGCTCGGGTTGAAGTCGAAGCGGAAGGTCTGCCCCGGCACGGCGCGCATCGCGGTGACGATGCGGGTCCAGTACTTCTTCCAGGACGTCGGGTCCGGCCCGCACCGGCTGGTGTACGTCGTGCCGTTCATCTCCCAGCCGAGGACGACGACGGTGTCCGGGACCCCCAGGTCCACCAGCTTCTCGGCCAGCTTCCGGAAGTGGTGGTCGTAGTACCCCGCCGCGCCCAGCTGCAGCTGGCGGCGCACCTCGTAGTCGGAGACCCCGGCCTCGTTGCGCTCCAGCATCGGCACGTTGAGGACGAACAGGCGGTCGGTGCGCTGGTTGCGCCAGTCCGCCCAGGCGTCGAGGAAGCCGGTCGGGCCCTCGATGTTCGACCACAGGTCGCCGGGCAGGTAGGTGTGGCCGACCCGGAGCTCGTGGCCCCCGAGCCAGCGCTCCAGCTGGGCGATCCGGGCCACCCCGGTCGGGCCCGAGGCCAGGAAGGCGCCCATGGCACCCGACAGAGTCGGTTGGGGGTCCCGGGTCGTTACGGATTCGGCGGCGCGGGCGGGGGACGACAGCACGACGGAACCTGAGGCGAGGAGACCGGCGGTGAACACCCCCAACCACGTTCTCGAAGCCCGTCTCTTTCGGTTCGCCATGGCAGGTCCTTCTCTCTCACGCCGTTTGATGGTCCGTCAGTCTGATACTCCGAAAGTATTCCTAATGAGCCGACCGAGAACTCGGCTTGGATCTGATCAATAGTCCATTAGAGGATTCTTCATCCCCCAGTTGGGGCACCCCGAGACGAAGGACATGCCGTGCCGAGTTTTGACAGCCGCGTCCCCGCGGTCCTTGTGCGGCTCGACCCGAACCCTTTTCATCACGGCACGCTCGGCGCCGCGCGGTCTTTGGGACGGGCGGGCATCCCGGTCCACGCGGTGGTCGAATCGCTCTCCAGCCCGGTCGTCCGCTCCCGCTATCTGCTCGGCGCCCACGCCCGCCCCGCCGAGCCGTCCCCGGCCGAACTGACCCGGCTGCTGCTGCGGATCGCGGACCGGCTGCCCGGCGGCCCCGACCAGCCCGCCGTCCTGGTGCCCCTCGACGACATCACCGCCCTGTCGCTCGCCGAGTGCCGCCCCGAGCTCGCGGGCCGCTACCTGCTGCCCGAGCAGTCGCCGGAACAGCTGGCCAGGGTCGCCGACAAGGCCCAGCTCGCCGAGACCTGCCGGGCCCTGTCGCTCCCCCACCCCCGTACCGAACTGCCCACCAGCGCCGACGAGGCCGCCGCCATGGCCTGGTCGCTGGGGCTGCCGGTGATCGCCAAGTGGAGCCGGCCCTGGCTGCTGCCGCCCGGCGGCGGGCTGCGCAGCACCACGATCGTGGGCTCGCTCGCCGAGGTCCGGGAGCTGTACGCGCGCACCCCGCAGGCCGGCAGCCGGCTGCTGCTCCAGGAACTGCTGCCGGCCGGCCGCGACCTCGACTGGTTCTTCCACGGGTACGTGGACTCCGCCGGCGGCTGCGCGACCGGGGCGACCGGCCGCAAGGAACGCTCCTGGCCCGACGGCGCCGGGCTCACCGCCGTCGGCCGCTGGAGCGCGAACCCGGCCGTCGACACGATGGCCCGCGAACTGCTGGCCGCGCTCGGCTACCGGGGCGTGTGCGACCTGGACTTCCGGCTCGACCGGGCGACCGGCGCCTACCACCTGCTGGACTTCAACCCGCGCCCCGGCGCCCAGTTCCGGCTCTTCGCGGACCGGGACGGGCTCGACGTGGTCCGGGCGATGCACCTGGACCTCACCGGGCGGCAGGTCCCGGCGCACACCCCCGCGTTCGGGCGCCGCTTCGTCGTCGAGAACTACGCGGCCCTGTCCGTCCTCGCCTCCCCGCGCCGCCGGTACGCGGCCGAGCCGGGCGCCTCCCGGCGGCGCGGCGAACGGACCGAGACGGCCTGGTTCGCGGGCGACGACCTCGCGCCGGCCTTCGCGATGCTGCGGGCCTGGCTCTCCCACACCCTGCGCAAGGGCCTGCTGTCCCTGCGCCGGAGCCTGCGGGCCGGGCGCACCCGTCGCCCGGCCGACGAGCTGTCGTCCCCGCCGCCGTCGCGCGCGAGGTCCGGCCAGATGACCCAGCACTGACCGGACACCGGCGACGGGTCACCGGCGACCGACCGGCGACCGACCCCTCCCCGTACAACCGGTCACTTCCCACCCCTCTCCCTCTCCCTCTCCCTCTCCCTCTCCCTCTCCCTCTCACGGAACGACGAAGGCGGAACCACACGATGTACGACCTGGTGATTGTGGGCGCGGGACCCTACGGCCTGTCCGTGGCCGCCCACGCGGCGGCGCACGGGCTGAACCTGCGCGTCTTCGGACGCCCGATGGAGTCCTGGCACGCCATGCCCTCCGCGATGTTCCTCAAGTCCGAGCCGTGGGCCTCGCACCTCTCCGACCCCCGGGGCGCGTACGGGCTCGACGCCTACGCGGCCACCCAGGGCGTCCGCGCCGAGCACGGGGTGCCGCTGCCGGTCGGCTTCTTCGCCGCGTACGGCGACTGGTTCGCCCGCCAGGCGGTGCCGGAGCTCGACGAGCGGCTGATCTCCCGCGTCGCGCCCGGCCCGGACGGCGTGGGCTTCGAGCTGACCGCGGAGGACGGCGAGACGCTCCGGGCGCGCACGGTGGCGCTGGCCGTCGGCGTGCTCCCCTTCATGGAGGTCCCGGGCCCGCTGCGCGGACTGCCCCGCCGGTACGTGACCCACTCCAGCCACCACGGCGAGCTCGACACCTTCGCCGGCCGGGACGTCACCGTGATCGGCGCCGGGCAGGCGGCCCTGGAGACGGCCGCGATCCTCACCGAACAGGGCGCCGCGGTGCGCATCCTGGCCCGCTCCGACCGGCTGAACTGGAACACCGTGCCGCCCGCCCTGGACCGCGGCGCCTGGCGGTCGCTGCGCGCGCCGCACACGGGGCTCGGCTGCGGCTGGCAGAACCGGCTGTACGCGGACACCCCCGGGATCTTCCGGCGGCTGCCGGCCCCCACCCGCGAGCGGATCTTCGACTCGGCGCTCGGCCCGGCCGGCGCCTGGTGGCTGCGCGAGCGGTTCGCGGCTGTCGGGGACGTGCGGCTCGGGCAGCGGGTGACGGCGGCGACGGTGACGGCGGACGAGCGGCTGCGGCTCGACGTGGCGGGCCCGGACGGGACCGGCTCGGTGGAGACGGACCACGTCATCGCGGCGACCGGCTTCGTGCCGAGCCTGGACCGGGCGGACGTGCTCGCGCCCGCGCTGCGGGACGGGCTGCGCCGGGTCGGGGCGGGCGGGGCGCCCGAGGTGGGGGCGCAGTTCGAGTCCTCGATGCCGGGGCTGTTCCTGGCCGGACTGCTGACGGCCCCCTCGTACGGGCCCTCGATGCGCTTCGTGTTCGGCGCGGGCTACACGGCGGGCCGGCTGGTCAAGGGGGTGCGCCAGCGGCTGCGGGCGGGCGGCGGCCGGGTGGGCCGGCCGCGCTCGGGCGAGGAGCGGGCGGTGGCCGCGTCCCGCTGACGGACGAGGGCCGGCCCCGGGGAGCGTGGTGGACACTCCCCGGGGCCGGCCCCTTGCCGTACCCGAACGTCAGGCGTTGATGCAGGTGTTGAACGCGGCCGGGTTCAGCAGGCCGATGACGTTCACGCTGTTGCCGCAGACGTTGATCGGAACGTGGACCGGGACCTGGACCACGTTGCCCGAGAGGACGCCCGGCGAACCGACGGCGACACCCTCGGCACCGGCGTCGGCCATCGCCGGGGTAGCGGCGCCCAGGGCCATGATCAGACCGGCGACGACGGCGGCAGCCTTCTTACACTTCATTTCGTCTGGATCCTTTCCTACGGCGAAGACGGTTCTCCGCTGCACACTCCCCCAACGAATCCGTCGAGAAAAGGAAACCGACGCGGCGCCGGACGTGCGCGATTCACTCCAACGCTTCACACCGGAATGCGCGCATTCGGGTGTCCAGGTCTTCAATGCGGCCAGATCGGCGCCCGGGTGAGCCGTTCCCATTCACGGTCGGGGACGCCCGGCACCGCCCGTCCGGCCTGCATCCACTGCCTGGCCAGCGAGGAGTAGAGCGGGAAGGGTTCCCGGTCGGCCGGCTGCGGGTCGGCCACATATCGGCTCTTCGGAATGAAGGCCATCCGCTCCCATTTCCCGGGTTCGGGCGTCATATTCGCTCCTTCCGGTGTGGTCCCGGCATCATGGCACAGCCTCCGCAGCGGAGTGATTCGTCCTGTCCATGTCGCGTCGCGTACCTGTGTGCGAATGCGTCCGATTTAACGTTTCGCCATGAAATTCCCCCGCCCAGGACGCCTCGTGCTCCTGTCCACGGCCCTGGTCGCGCTCGCCACCGGTTCGCTGGCGCTGGCCCCCTCCGACCTGCCCTCCCCCACGTACGGCCTCAACCTGCTCGTGGTGGGCACCGACGTCCGCGCGGGAGTGACGGCCGAGGAGAAGGAGAGGTACCGGCTCGGCAGCGCCGAGTGCGCCTGCACCGACGTGATCATGCTGGTGCACGTCTCCGCGAAGAACGACCGGGTGAGCGTGGTGAGCCTGCCGCGCGACTCGCTCACCACCTTCCCCGCCGGCCATGTGGACCGGCGTACGGGCGAGGAGCACGACGCCCACCTCGCCAAGATCAACCACGCCTGGGCGGAGGGCGGCCCGGCGCTCGCCATCGAGATCGCGGAGGCCACGACCGGGGTCCCCGTACACCGCTATCTGGAGATCGACTTCCGGCGCTTCATGGACACCGTGAACCACTTCGACAAGGGCGTCCCCGTCTGTACGAAGACCCGGCTCAAGGACCCGGTGACCGGCATCGACCTGCGCGCCGGCACCACCCCGCTGCGCGGCGGACCGGCGCTCCAGTACGTCCGCTCCCGGCGCGCCGACGGCAAGATGGACTTCGGACGGATCCAGAAGCAGCAGCTCTTCGTCGCCAACGCGCTGCGCAACGTACGGGACGGCCTGCTGCGCGACCCGAAGGCGCTGCGGGCCCTGGCGGCGACCCTGCGGGGCACGGCGAAGGCCGAGCGCGGGATCTCGGTGCCGGAACTGGTGACGCTCGCGGGCCGGCTGCGGAACGTCACCCCGGCGCGCACCGAGTTCGCGACGGTGCCGATCGCCGGGTTCAACGAGGACGTCGAGGACGTGGGCTCCACCCTGGCCTGGGACGACGATCAGGCGACCGAGGTGTTCGGCGCCCTGCGCACCGACCGCCCGCTCCCGAAGGCGAAACCGAAGCCGACGAGCGACATCCCGCAGGGCCTGGGCGACTACAGACCGGTGAGGGGCGACAAACTGCTCTGCAAGTAAAAACCAAAAGGGGAGGAGGCCCTGAAACAGCCCTCCTCCCTCCCCCTCACCCCCGCAGGGCGCGGGCGAGCTGCGCCGGATCGGTCGTGGGCGCCTCGCAGGCGAAGTGCCGGCAGACGTACGCGGCGGCGGCCCCGCCCACCAGCGGACGGTCCTTGAGCAGCGGGAACTCCTCGCCGTCGGGCGGTCCGAAGGCGAACACCGCGCCGGGGGTGGTGGCATCGAGGGCGGTACGGCACAGGGCGCGGAAGGCGTCGTCGTCGCGGGCGCCGACGACGGCGATCTCGCGCGGCCCGTCGAGCAGCGCCTCCGAGACGGCGAGCCCCCAGCCGATGAAGCGGGGGGCGCGCGGGCCGAGCGCCTTGACCACGCCGAGGGCCCCTTCGGCGGCGGCGCGGTGGGGCGCGGAGCCGGTGTGCGCGGCGTACGAGAGCAGCGCCCCGGCGGCGGCGGTCCAGCCGGACGGGGTGGCGTTGTCGGTGGGGTCCTGGGGGCGCCGGATCAGCGGCTCGGCGTCGTGGGCGGTGTCGTAGAGCGCGCCGCCCTCGGCGGTGAACTGGTCGAGGACGATGTCGAGCAGGAAGCCGGCGAACTCCAGCCACACGCCCTCGCCGGTGACGGAGGCGAGCGCGAGGAAGCCCTCGGCGACGTCGGCGTAGTCCTCCAGCACCCCTGTGTTGCCGCCCGCGTGCCCGTCCTTGGAGGTACGGGTCAGCCGCGCGCCCTCGCCGAGGTGCAGCCGGACGAGCAGGTCGGCGGCTTCGGTGGCGCGCTCGACCAGGTCGGGGCGGTCGAGCAGGGCGCCGGTCTCGGCGAGCGCGGCGATGGCGAGGCCGTTCCAGGCGGCGACGATCTTGTCGTCGCGGCCGGGCCGGGCCCGCTCGTCCCGGGCGACGAGGAGCCGGTCCCGGATCCCGGCGATCCGCTCGGCGTCGGCGACGCCGGCGTCCTGGGGAAGCTGGAGCACGGAGGAGCCGTGCTCGAAGGTGCCCTCGTCGGTGACGCCGTAGTGGCGGGCGGCGTACGCGCCGTCCTCCTCGCCGAGCACGGCGACGAGCTGCGCGGGCGTCCAGGCGTAGTAGGCCCCCTCGACGTGCCGCCCGGTCCCGTCGTCGGAGTCGGCGTCGAGCGCGGAGGCGAAGCCGCCCTCGGGGGTGCGCAGTTCGCGGACCATGAAGTCGGCGGTCTCCAGGGCGACCCGACGCGCGAGCTCGCTGCCGGTGGCCCGCCACAGGTGCGCGTAGACCCGGCAGAGCAGGGCGTTGTCGTACAGCATCTTCTCGAAGTGCGGCACGACCCAGGCACGGTCCACGGCGTAGCGGGCGAAGCCGCCGCCGAGCTGGTCGTAGATACCGCCGCGGGCCATCGCGTCGCAGGTGTCGACGGCCATCTGGAGGGCGCCCTCGGCCCCCGTACGGGCGTGGTGGCGCAGCAGGAACTCCAGCACCATCGACGGCGGGAACTTGGGCGCGCCGCCGAAGCCGCCGTGCTTCGCGTCGTACTCGCGGGTGAGCCCGAGCAGCGCCTGCGACAGCTCGGCCTCCCCGGGCACCCCGTCGCCGCCGTACGCGAGGGAGCGCCCGGCGAGGTCCTTGACGATCCGCCCGGCGACCTCGGCGACCTCCTCGCGCCGCCCGCTCCACGCCTGCGCGACGCCTTCGAGGACCTCGGGGAAGGAGGGCATCCCGTGCCGGGGCTCGGGCGGGAAGTAGGTGCCGAAGTAGAACGGCTCGGCGTCGGGCGTGAGGAACACGGTCATCGGCCACCCGCCCTGCCCGGTCGCCGCCTGCACGGCCTCCATGTACACGGCGTCGACATCGGGCCGCTCCTCGCGGTCGACCTTCACAGCGACGAAGTGCTCGTTGACGATCGCGGCGATCCCGTCGTCCTCGAAGGACTCGTGGGCCATGACGTGACACCAGTGACAGGAGCTGTAGCCGACGCTGAGCAGGACGGGTACGTCGCGGCGCCGGGCCTCCTCGAACGCCTCCGCCGACCAGGGCCGCCAGTCGACGGGGTTGTCGGCGTGCTGGAGGAGGTAGGGGGAGGTCTCATGGGCCAGTCGGTTCGCCATGGGCCCATCCTCGCGCATCGGGGGGCGATACGGCGGAGCCCCGTCCGCGCGCCACGGGGGTGCGGGTGTCGTGGGTGGGGCAGGCATATGGGAAAGCGACCCCGTTCCTCGCAGGTCGAATGCGAGGAACGGGGTCGCTTCAGGCGAGAAGCTGGCGTCAGCCGCCGACGTTCCCGTTCTGGGAGAGGACCTCGCCCAGGATGTGCGACAGAGCGTCGTCGCCCTTCTGCTGCACGGAGTTCTGGGTGCAGGTCTGGTTCGAGATCGGGTTGCCCAGGACGTCCTGGACCGCGATCGGGACACCGATGAGGGCGCCGATCGGAACCTGGGCCTCGATCTTCTGCACGTCGAAGCAGTGCAGGACACCGCCGTTGATGAGGCCGAAGTTCGGGCTCATGTAGCCACCGGTGGAGTTGCTGCCGATGGACTGCTTCGACTGGTTGCCGATGATGTTGGCGCTGCCGCCGTCGTTGCCGGCAGCCATGGCCGTCGACGCACCCATGCCCACGACGGAGGCGGCAACCGCAGCGGTGGCAAGAACCTTCTTGATCACGAGATCTTCCTTCTTGAGCTCGATGGCCCGGAACTGCTCCGTGTTGACCGAAGCGACCTGATCAACTGCCTCGGGAGGGATTGGTTCCGGCGCGTCACCCGGACGCGGTATTCGGCACATGAACGCCATCGGACGGGAGCTCGTCGGGCAGCCGTTCGACTTGGCGGGGGCGGGGGCCGACTCCCCTGCAATCACGGGACGTTCGCACCGCTCCCTCGCGCCGACGGGCGTCCCGCAGGACACTTGTCCTCGGACAGTTCGGGCCGGAACTCCCGGCCGACGGAGGGGGACGCGGATGCGGGAAAGCCACCGGGCCGAGGCGGAGCGCCTGTGGGAGGAGGCCGTCGCGGCGGAGGTGCGGCGCTCCGGGGGCCGTGTCGACGGCGAGGCGCTGCGGGGACGCGGGCGGGCCGCGCTGGACGCGATCACGGCCCCGGCCGCCGGGGAGTACGCGGCCTATCTGGCGGCCGTCGAGGCGGGTGAGGGCGGGGCGGCCGTACCCATGGAGCTCGGTACGCCCGCGCTGGTCACCGCCGTCGCCGCCGTGGCCGCGGTCGGCGGGGACCTCGCGCTGGGCACCGCCGCCGGGACCGCCTTCGGCGCGGGCGCCGTCGTGGCGGTGGCGGGGGCGGCGGCCACGGCGCTGAAGGCGGGGGTGGAGCGGCGGGCGGCGGCGCACCGCAGGGCCGGGGACCTCGGCCGGCCGGGCGGCGCCGAGCAGTTGCGGCTGCGCTGGCTGACGGCGCTGGAGGTGCGGGGCGTGCGGCCGTTCCTGGAGCAGCAGCGGGTGCTGCTGGGCACGGCGGGGCAGCCGCCGCAGAAGGTGGTGGAGCGGCTGCGGGGCGCGGACCGGAGCGCGGCGGCCCGGCGGCGCAGCGTCCTTGAGCAGTCGTTCGGTCAGTTGCCGGACCCGGCGGGGGCGTTCGCCGGGCGGCGGGGCGAGCTGGGGCAGATCAGCAAGTGGGTGCAGGAGGGCCGGGCCGCGACGACGACGCGGCCGACGGTGGTGATGCTGCACGGGGCGCCGGGCTCGGGTCGTACGGCCCTGGCGGTGCGGGCGGCGCACGCGCTGCGGGACCAGTTCCGCGGGGCGTGCGTGGTGGATCTGCGGGGCGGCGGGACGCGGGGCGAGAAGCCGCTCGCCACCCGGGAGGCGCTGCTGCACCTGCTGAACCGGCTGGGGGCGCCGCGCGAGCAGTTGCTCTTCCGGGAGCGGGCCTCGGCGGAGCAGCAGGTGCGGCGGCTCGCGGAGCTGTACCACCAGCAGCTGACGGGGCTTCCGGTGACGGTGGTGCTGGACGACGCGGTGGACGCGGAGCAGGTGCGGACGCTGCTGCCGGAGCGCTCGGACAGCCTGGTGCTGGTGACCTGCCGCAAGCCGCTGGACCTGGGCGCGGACGTGCCGGCCTCGGTGCACGCGCTGCCGGTGTCGGCGCTGGACGAGGCGGCCGCGGAGGAGCTGCTGGGCGCGGCGGAGGGCGCCCGGGGGCCGTACGACGCGGAGGGCTTCGCGCGGACGCGGGAGCTGTGCGGGGGGCTGCCGCTGGCGCTGCGGGCGGCGGGGGCGCTGCTGGGCGGGCGCCCGGCGGGCACGGTGGCGGAGCTGCTGGGCGCGGCCGGGGCGGACGCGGGGCCGGTGGAGCGCGCGTTGACGGCCGGGTACGCGGCGCTCGACGAGGACGGGCGGCGGCTGTTGCGGCGGCTGCCGCTGGCGGGGCGGGCCTCGCTGGGGGCGGCCGCGGCGGGGGCGCTGCTGGGGGCGTCGGACGCGGAGGGCGCGAGGCTGCTGCGGGAGCTGGCCGGGGCGGGGCTGCTGGACCACGTGCGCGGGAAGCGGTTCCGGCTGCACGACGCGGTGCGCGGCTTCGCGGCGGCGCGGCTGGTCGAGGAGGAGGACCAGGCGGACATCGCGGCGGCGCAGGAGCGGCTGATCCGGGACTACGCGGAGCTGGCGGACACGGTGATCCGGATGGTCGACGGCAAGATGTCGACCCGGGTCAACCGGGTGGCGCGCTTCGGCGGGCACGGCTTCGGTTCGCTGGAGGCGGCGCTGCGCTGGCTGGACGAGGAGTCCAGTTTCATCACGGCGACGCTGCGGCACGCGGAGGGGGTGGACCAGCAGACGGTGCTGGACCTGCTGGGCGCGCTGTGCGACCACTGCCTGCTGCGCGGCGACCTGTACCGGCTGGGTGAGATCAACGAGCTGGCGGACGCGGTGGGGCAGGGGCTGCTGTCGCGTTCGGTGCAGTGGCGGACCGGTATCGCGGCCCGGCAGCTGGGCGAGCTGGACAAGGCCCGGACGACGCTGACCTCGGTCGTCTCGCTGTACCAGGAGGCGCACCAGGACGCGGGGGCGGCGCTGGCGCTGTGCTCGCTCGGCATCACCCTGCACCACCAGGGCAGCCTGCGGGAGGCCGCGGCCCGGCTGCGGGAGGCGCTGGCGCTGCAGGAGCCGGAGTCGCTGGCGGCGGACCGGGGCTGGACGCTGCACGCGCTGGCGGCGGTGGAGCGGGACCGGGGCGAGCTGGCGGAGGCGCTGGCGCTGCTGGACCGGGCGCTGGCGCTGCACCGGGAGAGCGAGTCGCTGCACGGCGAGGCGTGGGCGCACTTCCAGCGGGGCCAGGTGTGGCTGCGTACGGGCGAGGCGGAGCGGGCGGAGGAGGAGCTGCGGCTGGCGCTGGAGCAGTACGGGCGGACCCATGACGGGCGCGGGCAGGCGTGGGCGCTGACCCAGCTCGCCCGGGCGCGGCTGGTCGCGGGGGACCCGGCGGCGGCGATGGACGGGCTGCGGCAGGCGCTGGTCCGGCACCGGGAGCAGGAGGACGCGCGCGGCGAGGCGTGGACGCTGTACTACCTGGGGCACGCGCTGGAGGAGCGGGGCGAGCGGGACCAGGCGGTGCGGGAGCTGGAGCGGGCGCGGACGATGTTCTCGCGGATGCGGGACGTGTACGGGCTGGCGTGCGCCCGTCACCATTCGGGCCGGGTGACGCGGGACCAGCGGGCCGCGCAGACCGGCAACCTGCGTAATTCGGGCTTCGCCCGGCAGCTTCTGATGGACGCGCGCGCGGACTTCCACCGCGTCGGGGCGGCCCACGGGGAGGCGTGGACCTGCCTGGAGCTGGCGATCGTGGACGCGGGCAACGGGCGCGCGGCGCAGGCCCTGGACCTGTGCGGCGAGGCGGCGCGGCTCTTCGCCGGGTACGGCGACCGGCGCGGTGCCGACTGGGCCGCCTTCCTGCGCGTGACGCTCCTGCCGGACCCGGCGGCGGCCCGCGAGGAGCTGGCCGCCCTCGCCGCCGCCCGCCATCCGTCCCGCGACCCGCGCGTGGACGACTGCGCGGCGGCGTACGCCCACGTGCTGGACCGCGCCGCCTCCCCCGCCCCGGCCTGGGCGGCCTGGGACCTGGGGATGGTGCCGGGGCGCGGGGCCCGCGAGGTGATGGGGGTGGAGCCGGCCTGAGACGGGGCGGGCGCTGAGGTGAGTCCCGCCCGTAATCCTCGGGGCGCCGGAAGCGCCCCGAGGCGGGCCCCGGCGGCGATCCCGTAAACGGCCCCCGAAGCGGGCCCCGATCAGCGGCCCCGTAAGCGCCCCGAAGCGGGCCCCGGCGCACGGCCGGGGCCCGCTTCGGGGGCCGCCCCTACTTCTTCGCCGGAGGCGTGGCCGCGGTGGCGGTGGCCGGGTCCGGGGTCTCGGTGAAGTCGATCTTGTGCATGTGGCGGTTCATCGACTTCATCAGGCCCCAGACGGCCAGCGCCAGCACGGCGAAGACGACGAACCCGAGGACGCCGGGGGTCACCTTGTTCTTGTCCAGTTCCTCGGCGGCGAAGGGGACAAGCTGGGTCAGTGCCAGGTGTGCGCTCATGTCAGGCATTCTCGCGGATGCCCGCGAAGAGATCTTGCTCGGGGAGGGATGTGGCGACGAGGGACTTGCTGAGCTCGTACTCCTCGGTCGGCCAGACCTCCTTCTGGATCTCCATCGGGACCCGGAACCAGCCGCCGTCGGGGTCGATCTGGGTGCGGTGGGCGATGAGCGCCTTGTCCCGGGTCTCGAAGAACTCGGAGCAGGGCACGAAGGTGGTCAGGGTCCGCTCCTTGCGCTCGAACTCCTTCCAGCGCTCCAGCCACTCCCCGTACGGGGACTCCAGGCCGCGCTCCAGGAGGGCCTGGTGCAGGGCCTCGGTGCGCGGGCGGTTGAAGCCCTGGTTGTAGTAGAGCTTCTGCGGCTGGAAGGCCGGGCCGAACTCCGACTCGGGGTACTTCTCGGTGTCGGTCGCGCCCTCGAAGGCCACCATCGTGATCTTGTGGGTCATGATGTGGTCGGGGTGCGGGTACCCGCCGTTCTCGTCGTAGGTCGTGATGACCTGCGGCCGGAAGCGGCGGATGCGGCGGACCAGCTCGCCGGCCGCCTTGTCCACGTCCGCGAGGGCGAAGCAGCCCTCCGGCAGCGGCGGCAGCGGGTCGCCCTCGGGCAGCCCCGAGTCCACGAAGCCCAGCCAGTCCTGCTCCACGCCGAGGATCTCGCGGGCCTCGTCCATCTCCTTGCGGCGCACCTCGTGGATGTTCGCCTCGATGTACGGGTCGCCCTGGAGCTTGGGGTTGAGGATCGAGCCGCGCTCGCCGCCCGTGCAGGTCACCACCAGGACCTCCACCCCCTCGGACACATACTTGGCCATCGTCGCCGCGCCCTTGCTCGACTCGTCGTCGGGGTGGGCGTGAACGGCCATCAGTCGCAGCTGCTCAGTCAAGACAAGGTCCTCAGTGATTCGTCGCCTAGGGAGGTCTCTATAGTGACGGAATCGGGGGTGGGAAAAATTCCGGCCCCGTGGCCGAGGATTCCGGCGGCGAGAGGACGACCATGAGCGCGGTGCGTGAGCAGCTTCCCGAGGGGCGGTACGGCCGCTCCGCGGACGAGCGGGCCGACCGGAAGCTCAAGATCGCCGGAGCCGTGCTCGGCGCCCTCTTCCTGGCCATGATCGGCTGGTTCGGCTGGCACTACGTCGGCGGCACGAAGATCAGCGCCGAGATGATCAAGTTCGACGTGGTGAGCGACACCGAGGTCCAGGTCCACCTGGAGATCCGCAAGGACGCCGACGCGACCGGCGTCTGCACGCTGCGCTCCCGCTCCGAGGACGGCGCCGAGGTCGGCCGCAAGGACGTCCCCGTCGAGGGCTCCGCCACCCGCCAAGACACGGTCTACTCGATCCGTACGACCGCGAAGGCCACCAATGCCGAGCTCCTGGGGTGTACGGCGCGGTAGCGGTGGGTAGGGAGCCGGGGACGAGCCCCGGCGGGTCACCACGGTGACCTGGGGTGACGCGAACCCCGTGGTTTATGTCCTCCCGCTTTTCGCCACTCATTGTTAGGCTCGTGGTTTCGCCCGCCCGGGAAGGGACGTCCTTCCCGTGTAGGGCGATGCTTTGTATTCCCAGTACCTACGAGGAGCACCTGTGACCCAGACCAGCGACAACGTCACCTGGCTCACCCAGGAGGCGTACAACAAGCTCAAGGGCGAGCTTGAGTACCTGTCTGGTCCCGCGCGCATCGAGATCACCGCCAAGATCGCCGCCGCGCGCGAGGAAGGCGACCTGCGCGAGAACGGCGGGTACCACGCGGCCAAGGAGGAGCAGGGCAAGCAGGAGCTCCGCATCCGCCAGCTCACGCAGCTCCTGGAGCACGCCAAGGTCGGCGAGGCCCCCGCGGACGACGGCATCGTCGAGCCGGGCATGGTCGTCACGATCGCCTTCGACGGCGACGAGGACGACACGATGACCTTCCTGCTCGCCTCCCGCGAGTACGCGAGCGACGACATCGAGACGTACTCGCCGCAGTCCCCGCTGGGCATCGGCGTCAACGGCAAGAAGGCCGGCGAGGACGCCCAGTACGAGCTGCCCAACGGCAAGCTGGCGACGGTGAAGATCCTCGCGGCGAAGCCGTACAGCGGCTGATCCACCCGATAAAGCGGCTGATCCACCCGATCCACGCGCGCGAAGGGCCGGTCTCCCGGAAGGGGCCGGCCCTTCGTCATGCCCATGCAATGATCGGCGGCGGCAGGCCACACGAGGGGGGCGGGGCAGGTGCTGGGACCACTGCGCGAGGGCGCGCCGCGGCGGATCGGGCCGTACGAGGTGCTGGCCCGGCTCGGCGCCGGCGGCATGGGCGAGGTCTATCTGGCCCGGCGCGACACCGCCTCCGGGGAGTTCTTCGCCGTCAAGACCGTACGCCGGGACGTGGCCGGCGAGCCCGCCTTCCGCGAGCGCTTCCGCCGCGAGATCCGGATCGCCGGCATGGTCCGCAGCCCGCACGCCGCCGCGCCCGTCGGCGGCGACGCCGACGCCGAGGTGCCCTGGCTGGCCACCGCGTACGTCCCCGGCCCCAGCCTCGGCCAGGCCGTCCGCCGCTCGGGACCGCTGCCGGTCGACGCCGTCCGCGCCCTCGGCACGCGCGTCGCCCGCGCCCTCGCCGACCTGCACGCGGCCGGGGTGCTGCACCGCGACCTCAAGCCGGGCAACGTGATGCTCGCCGTCGACGGGCCGCGCCTGATCGACTTCGGCATCGCCCGCGCCCAGGGCGCCACCACCATGACCGCGACCGGCCTCATGGTCGGCACGCCCTCCTTCATGTCGCCCGAGCACGTGGCCGGCGCCCGGAAGGTGACCGCCGCGTCCGACGTCTTCTGCCTCGGCTCCCTCCTCTGTTACGCGGCGACCGGCGAGGACCCGTTCGGCGACGGGCCCGTGGCCGCCGTGCTCTACCGGATCTCGCAGGCGGAGGCCGACCTCACCCGGCTGCCCGCCGAGCTGCGCGAGGCCGTCGGCGCCTGCCTGGCCGCCGACCCGGCCGACCGGCCCACCCCGGAGGTCCTGATCGGCCTGCTCGGCCCGCTCGGCGGCGAGCGGCAGGCGCCGCCGTGGCCGGTCGCGGTGCGCGAGCACATCGGGGAGTACGGGACGGAGCTCGCCCGGCTCGTCGCCGCCGGCGGCCCGCTCCTTGAGGTCCCGGTCACCGCCCCGGTCACCGGCCCGGTCGTCACCTCCGGGCCGCCGGGGCTGCACTTCGCGCCCACCGCCGCGCCGACCGGCCCGGCCCCGGCCCCCGCGCCCGCCCCGCCCAGGCGCCGCCGGGCGCTGATCGCCGCCGTGGCCGCCCTCGCCGTCCTGGGCGGCGGGCTCGGCGCGTATCTGCTGTGGCCGGAGCCCGCGCCCCCGAAGAAGCCCGTCGCCGCCGCGCCGAAGGCACCCGCCGGGCCGCACGTGCCCGGCGTCGACGACCAGGGGCTCGCCGACGCCTCCGGCTACGTCCCGCAGAACGCCGCCCAGCGCCCGGCCGGCTGGAAGCCCTGGCGGGCGAAGCTGTCGGCGCCCGCCTTCGGCTGCTCGGGCAACGAGCGGGTGCTGGTGTGCCGGACGACGTCCGGGACGTACGAGGCGCTCGACCCGGCGGACGGGAAGCAGCTGTGGGCGGTGGACCCGGGCAACGAGCAGGCCCCGCAGGACAGCTACATCGGCCCCACCGGCCAGGTCTTCATCGCCCAGGAGGCGACCCGGCCGGTCGTCCACGACGGGGTCGCCGTGCTCGCCTTCGGCGGCGAGGTCCAGGCCCGGGACGCGCGCACCGGCGCGGTGAAGTGGAAGGCGGCGGCCCAGGCGGAGCAGGGCGAGCGCAGCCGCCCGATCGTCGCCGACGACGTGGTCCTCGTCGCCGCGAAGACCGGGGAGGACGACAGCGCGGGCAAGCGCGTCGGCGTCTTCGCCTACTCCCTCGCCGACGGGCGCGAGCTGTGGACGAAGGGGCTCAACAACACCGACCTCGCCAAGGCCGCGTCCCGGAACTTCGGCCCCGTCGCCTACGCCAAGGGGCTCGCGTACGTGCTCAGCGACGGCGGGCTCGTCGCGTACGACGTGAAGACCGGGGCCGTGCGCGGACAGGTCAACGCCGACGCGCGCGGCTGCGAGGAGATCAAGGTGTTCGGGGCGAGCGCGTACTGCGTCGACGTCTTCCACGACGGCACGAAGGAACGCGCGCACCTCCTCGACTCCGCGACGCTCACCACCGTCAAGACCCTGCCCGCGCCGCCCAAGGGGGTGAGCCCGGCGTTCGCCACCGAGGGGCTCGCGGCCGGGACCGCCCGCGAGAAGGGCGGGCTGAAGCTCTTCGACCCGCGCGACGGCAAGGAGCTGGGCTCGTACGCCGCGACAGCCTCGCCCGCCGGGCGCTCCCAGGTCTCGTCGGCTCCGCTGCTCGCGGGCGACCAGGTGGTGTACGGCGACCTCACCTCGCTGTACACCGTGCGGATCGGCGCGGACGGCAAGCCCGGGGCCCTGAAGGTCACCCCGGTGCCGGGAGCGCCGGGAGCGCGCGAGGGGAAGACGTACGACCCGCTGATCGGCGACCTCTACTCCCGGAAGCTGCGCGCCCCCGACGTGCTGCCCGTCGGCGGGCTCGCCTACCTCGTCTACGACCAGGGCGTCGTCGCCTCGGTCGCGCTCCCCCGCTGACACCTCCGGAAAGGCGCGTCGCCGTGCTGGAAGCACTCCCCCCGGGCCCCCCGCGGCTCGTCGGCCCCTACCGGCTGCTCGCCCGGCTCGGCGCGGGCGGCATGGGCGAGGTCCACCTGGCTTGCCGGGCGGACGCGCCGACGGCCGATCCGCGCCGGATGGTCGCCGTGAAGACCGTGCGGGAGGACCTGGACGCCGACGCGGACTTCCGGGCCCGGTTCCGGCGCGAGATCACCGCGGCGCGGGCGGTGGACAGCCCCTACGCGGCGCGGCTCGTGGACGCGGACGCGGAGGCGGCGGTGCCGTGGCTGGCGACCGAGTACGTGCCCGGTCCCTCGCTCGCGGAGGCCGTCGTACGGTCCGGAGCCCTGCCGGTCGCGGCGGCGCGGGCGCTCGGGGTCACCCTGGCGCGGGCGCTGGACGCCGTGCACGGCGCGCAGGTGCTGCACCGGGACCTGAAGCCGGCGAACGTGCTGCTCGGCGCGGACGGGCCGAAGCTGATCGACTTCGGCATCGCGCAGGCATTCGAGGCGACGGCGCTGACCTCGACGGGACTGGTGGTCGGCTCGCCCGGCTTCATGTCGCCGGAGCACCTGACCGGCAGCCGGGCCGTGGTGCCCGCGTCGGACGTGTTCTGCCTGGGCGCGGTGCTGGCGTTCGCGGCGAGCGGGCGGGGGCCGTTCCACGACGACGAGATGGCGGCGGTGATCTACCGGATCAGTCGCGCCGAGGCCGAACTCGACGGCGTTCCGGCGGAGTTGCGGCCGGTCGTGGAGCGGTGCCTGCGGCTGGACCCGGCCGGGCGGCCGTCGGCGGCGGAGCTGGCGGAGCTGCTGGAGGCGAGGGAGGGGGCGGGGGCGGCGGAGGCGGCGGGGGCGTCGGGGCCGAGGGGCGCGTCGGAGGCGTCCGGGCCGTCCGAGGCGTCGGAGGCGGCGGGGCCGAGGGGGGCGTCGGAGGCGTCGGAGGCGGCGGGGCCTAGGGAGGCGTCCAAGGCGTCGGAGGCGTCCGGGCCGTCGGAGCCCTCCGAGGCACCCGAGCCGTCGGAGGCGTCGGTCGGTGGCTCGGTGGAGGGGGCTTCCGCGGAGGCCGCCGGGGTCTTCCCGTGGCCGTCCGGGGTGCTGTCGCTGCTCGCCTCGTACCGGGAGGCCGCGCGGGTGGTGGGCGAGGAGGCCGCGTCGGGGGCGGGCGTGGCGGAGCTGCCGACGCTGGCGCCGGTGGTGCCGTACTCGCCCACGGCGGTCGGATACCGGCCCGCCGAACCGGGGCCCGCGCCGCGTCGGCGGCCCTGGGCGGCCGTCTCGGCGGCCGTCGTGGCGGTGGCCGTGGTGGCCGCGGCGGGGGTCGTGTTCCTCGGCCGGGGCGGCGGGCAGGACGGCGCGGGCGGGCCGGGGGCGTCGGGGCCCTCGGGGAGCTCCTCGCCGTCCACGAGCGCCTCCGGACCGGCCGCGCCGAGCGCGCTGAGCCGGGTGGTCCTGCCGTACGGGGGCGAGGGACACACCGGCGACTTCGGGACGGCCGCCACGGACCGCGCGTCCCGACCGGCGGGCTGGTCGCCGTGGACCACGAAGACGGATCCGGGTACGGACGCCTGCTCGCTCGCCCCGAAGGTGCTGCTCTGCGTCGGGTCCGGCGGCGCGGCCGTGGCCCTGCGGGCGGCGGACGGCACCCGGCTGTGGTCCGTCCCCGGGCGGGAGGTGCCCGGCGAACCGGGGCAGCTGTCGTCGGCGGGGCACCCGGCGGTGGTCGGCGACACCGCGTACGTCACGGGCCCGACCGGGATCACGGCCTACGGGATCGAGGACGGGCGCCGGAAGGGCGAGATCGCGGCGCCCGGGAGCGACTGGGCGATCAAGGGGTCCGATCTGCTCGACGGCGTCCTCTACTCCGCGTATCTCGACCGGCGGGGCCGGGGCACCGGCCTGGTCGCGGCGGTCCGGCTCGACGGGAAGGGCTCCGGCCGGCAGCTGTGGCGGACCCCGCTGGACGCCATCCCGGAGAAGCCGGTGGCGGGCGGGGGCCGGGTGTACGTGCCGATCCACGTGGCGACACCGGTGGCGCTCGACGCCACCACCGGGAAGGAGTCGGCGCGCGCGGCGGCCGGGATCGAGTGCGGCGTGATCGTGCTGCACGGCGACTCCGTGGTCTGCCCGGGCGACCAGGACCGCGGGATGCCCGTGCTGGACGCGCGGACCCTGAAGCGGCAGCGCACCCTGGGCGCGGGCCGGCGGATCACGGGGACCCCGGCGGTGCGGGCGGACGGGACCGTGGCGGTGACGGCCGATCTGGACACCACGCCCGGCCGCCTCGACAAGGAGTTGGTCGCCTACGACCTGGCGAGCGGCCGGGAGCGGTGGGTCGCAACGCCGATGGCCTTTCGTGCCCCTCCGGCCCAGGCCCTCTTCGCCGGTGACCGGGCGGTGACCACCGGCCAGAACGAGGTGACCTCGATCCCCGCGACCGGGCCGCCGGCGCGGATGGAGGACGTCGCGGTCTCGGCGGCCACCGTGCCCAAGGGCTTCAGCGCGTCCACCCTGATCCCCGGCACGCCGCTGGTCTCCGGAGGAGCCGTGTTCGTGCCCTTCTCCGACGGCCTGGTGATCTCCGTCTATCTCCCCTCGGGGCCCTGAGCCACCGCCCGCGCGCCCGTCACACCGCCGCCGACCGGTACTTGCGCACCGACAGCGTGCGGAAGACGACCACGATGAGGACCGAGTAGATCAGCGAGGCCCACACCGGGTTCTGCATCGGCCAGGCGTCGGAGGTGGACAGGCCCGGATTGCCGAAGAGTTTGCGGCACGCCTGGACGGTGGCGCTGAACGGATTCCACTCGGCGACCGGCTGGAGCCAGCCGGGCAGCTTGCTGGAGTCCACGAACGCGTTGGAGATGAAGGTGACCGGGAAGAGCCAGATCAGTCCGCCGGAGGTCGCCGCCTCGGGGGTGCGCACGGACAGGCCGATCAGCGCGCCGATCCAGGTGAAGGCGTAGCCGAGCAGGAGCAGCAGGCCGAAACCGGCCATGACCTTCGCGAAGTTGGTCGGCGCGTCCGAGCCGGGGCGCCAGCCGACGAGCAGGGCGACGAGCGCGAGGACGGTGAGGGTCAGGGCCGTCTGCACCAGGTCGGCGAGGGTGCGGCCGGTGAGCACCGCGCCCCGGGCCATCGGCAGGGAGCGGAAGCGGTCGATGAGGCCCTTGTGCATGTCGTCGGCGATGCCCGCGCCCGCGCCGGCCGTGGCGAAGGTGACGGTCTGGGCGAAGATGCCGGCCATCAGGAAGTTCTTGTAGACGTCCGGGTCGGTGGTGTTCCCGATCTGCATCGAGCCGCCGAAGACGTACGTGAAGAGGATCACGAACATCACGGGCTGGATCAGGCCGAAGATGATCATCTCGGGGATGCGCATCATCCGGATCAGATTGCGCTTGGTGACGACCAGCGAGTCGTGGATCGACTGGGCGACGGCGCCGCGCGGCCTGGGCCGGGGCGCGGTGTCGGTCAGGGTGGTCACGAGGCCGCCTCCGTCACCTTGGCGCGCTCGCCGCCGCGGGCACCGCCGCCGCCGGAGCCGCCTCCGGAGCCTCCGGAGTCGTCGGGGTCGTCTTCGGACCGCTCCGCGGTGTGGCCGGTGAGCGAGAGGAAGACGTCGTCGAGGGTGGGGCGGCGGAGCCCGATGTCGTCGATCTCGACACCCACCGTGTCCAGGTCGCGGATGACCTCGGCGAGCAGCTTGGCGCCGCCGGAGACCGGGACGGTGAGCCGGCGGGTGTGGTCCTCCACGGAGACCTCGCCCCGGCCGGTGCCCGCCACCCCGTGGCGGGCGAGGACCTCGCGGGCCGGGGGGATCATCGCGCGGGTGTGCACGACGACTTCGACGCGCTCGCCGCCGGTCTGGGCCTTGAGCTCGTCGGAGGTGCCGCGGGCGATGACCTTGCCGTGGTCGACGACGCAGATGTCGTGCGCCAGGTGGTCGGCCTCCTCCAGATACTGCGTGGTGAGGAGGAGGGTGGTGCCGCCCGCGACGAGCTCCTGGATGACCTCCCACAGGGCCTGCCGGTTGCGCGGGTCCAGGCCGGTGGTGGGCTCGTCCATGAACATGACGGGCGGCGAGACGACCAGGGCGGCGGCCAGGTCGAGGCGCCTGCGCATGCCTCCGGAGTACGTCTTGGCGGGGCGGTCGGCGGCGTCGGCGAGGTGGAAGCGCTCCAGCAGCTCGCCGGCCCGCTTCTTCGCCGCCTTCCCGCTCATCTGGTAGAGCTGGCCGACCATCTGGAGGTTCTCCCGGCCCGTCAGATACTCGTCCACGGCGGCGAACTGGCCGGACAGACCTATGGAGCGCCGCACCTCGTCGGGATGCTTGAGCACGTCGATCCCGGCGACGACGGCCCTGCCGCTGTCGGGCTGGAGCAGGGTGGTGAGCACGCGGACGGCGGTCGTCTTCCCCGCGCCGTTCGGTCCGAGGAGGCCCAGGACGGTGCCCTCCGGCACGTCCAGGTCCACCCCGTCGAGAGCTCGTACGTCACCGAAGGTCTTCACCAGACCCTCGGCGTGGATCGCGCCGTGCATGTGGGTTCTCCCAGCGAGTTTGGCGGGATTCTCTTGTCGGTCCTGGCCGGATTCGAGCGCTTCCGTCCAAGTCTAGGGACGCCGGGCGGGCGGCGCCCAGCGAACATGTGACCCGGACCACTCGACCCCGGACCACAAGCTAACGCGATACATCGCGATACACAAGGCTTGTGGACAACCGGGGCCCGCCTCGGCCCGGCACCGCGCCCCCCGCCTCAGCCCAGCACCGTGTACCCCGCGTCCCGCAGCGCCTCCGCGACCTCCGCGCAGTGCTCCGGGCCCTTGGTCTCCAGGTGCAGTTCGACCTCCACCTCCGTCAGCCCGAGCCGCGGGTCGGTCCGCACGTGGCCCACGTCCAGCACGTTGGCGTCCACCACCGTCAGCACCGCGAGCAGCGTCGCGAGCGCGCCCGGCCGGTCGGTCACCTTCACCCGCAGGCTCAGGTAGCGGCCCCCGGCGACCATGCCGTGCCGCAGCACCCGCTGCATCAGGAGCGGGTCCACGTTCCCGCCCGACAGCACCGCCACCACCGGCCCCCGCCCGAAGGACCGCGGGTCGGCCAGCAGCGCCGCCACCGGGCTCGCCCCGGCCGGCTCCACCACCAGCTTCGCCCGCTCCAGGCACAGCAGCAGCGCCGCCGCGAGCTGGTCCTCGGTCACCGTGCGGACCTCGTCCACGAACTCCCGGACCAGCTCGAACGGCACGTCCCCGGGCCGCCCCACCCGGATCCCGTCCGCCATCGTGACCGGCGACTCGACCGCCACCGGGTGCCCCGCCGCCAGCGACGGCGGATAGGCCGCCGCCCCCTCCGCCTGCACGCCGATCACCCGCACGTCGGGCCGCAGCGACTTCACCGCGAGCCCGATCCCGGCCACCAGTCCCCCGCCGCCGACCCCGACCAGGATCGTCCGCACCTCCGGGCACTGCTCCAGGATCTCCAGGCCGACCGTGCCCTGGCCCGCGATGACGTCCGGGTGGTCGAAGGGGTGGATGAGGACCGCGCCGGTCCGCGCCGCGTACTCCTCCGCCGCCGCCAGCGTCTCGTCCACGACGTGCCCGTGCAGCCGCACCTCCGCCCCGTACTCCCGGGTCGCCGCCACCTTCGGCAGCGGGGCGCCGACCGGCATGAAGACCGTGGCGTGCACACCGAGCAGCGAGGAGGCCAGCGCCACGCCCTGCGCGTGGTTGCCCGCCGACGCGGCGACCACCCCGGCCGCCCGCTGCTCGGGCCGCAGCCCCGCGATCCGCACGTACGCGCCGCGCAGTTTGAAGGAGCCGGTCCGCTGGAGGTTCTCGCATTTCAGGTGGACCGGCGCCCCGACCAGCGAGGAGAGATGGCGGCTGGACTCCAGCGCGGTGGTCCGGGCCACCCCGGCGAGCATCTTCTGCGCCCCGCGCACATCGTCGAGGATCAGGCGCTGAAAGGGGTCTGGCGTACGGAAGGTCATGACATCGAGTTTCGCAGTTCACAAGCCCTCCGGCCGCCCGGCGAGCCCTTGTCCCGCCCGGCCGGGATCCCGTTCCCGACCGGATCGCGCAGCGCCGGTACGGACCCCGGCAGGTCCGCGTACTCTGTCCCCCACCAACCGACCACCGCACGAGAGAGCCCCTACAGCCATGCCCACATCTCAGGACATGACGACAGAGCTTGACCCCGGCCTCCTCGATGCCCTCCAGCACCAGGTGGCCGTCTTCGCCAGACGGGCCGAGCAGACCCGGCTCGGCGGCACCGGGCAGCTCCGCAACTCGATGGACCGGGCCGCGTACCTGCTGCTCAACCGGCTCGACCAGGAAGGGCCCATGGGCGTCAAGGCGCTCGCCGCCGGCATGGGCATCGACTCCTCCACGGTCACCCGCCAGGTCGCCCCGCTCGTGGACACCGGCCTGGTCAAGCGCACCTCGCACCCCGAGGACGGGCGCGCCGTCGTGCTCCAGCTCTCCCCGCGCGGGCAGGCCCGCCTGGAGGAGGTGCGGCTCTCCCGCCGGCAGCTCATGGCGGAGGTCACCGAGGGGTGGACGCCGGAGGAGCGCGAGTCCTTCACCACCCTGCTCACGCGCTTCAACTCGGCGCTCTCCGCACGCCAGTCGGGGCTGCCCGTCGTCCAGGAGCCCGCCGCCCCGGCGGAGTCCGCGCCGGAGTCTTGACCGCGGGCGCGCGCTGGCCTCATATGAGGAGGTGCGCGAGCGGAGATCCAGCCCGGACGGCCGGGGCGGACAGGGCGGGCAGGGCGGTGAACACGCCTACCGCGCCCGGGAGTTCGACGCGTTCGTCGCCGGGGCGGCGGGCCGGCTGCTGCAGACCGCGACCCTGCTCACCACCGAGCCCGCGCACCGCAACCCGCGCGCGCAGGCCCTGCTCACGGCCGCCCTCGCCCACACGTACGCCCAGTGGGGCAGGCTGCGCGGCGAGGACCCGTACGAGGTCACCCGCGCCGAGCTGGCCACCCGCTTCGCCCGCACCGCCTGGCGGCACCACCGGGGCCTCGGCGGGGTGCTCTCCGCGCTCACCCCGCAGGAGCGCCTGATCGTCGTGCTCCGGCTGTACGAGGGGGTGGCCGAGGAGCAGACCGCGGCGCTGCTCGGGCTGCCGGAGGAGCGGGTGCGGGCGGTCTGCGCCCGGTCCGTCACCGCGCTGCGGGCCGCGTCGTGAACCGGCACGAGCACAAGGAGGACGAGGTCCGCCGGATGCTGGAGACCGGGCACCCGCGCGTGCCGCGCGACCTCGCCGCGCGGGCGGCGGCCCGGGGCGTACGGCTGCTGCACCGGGACCGGGCGCTGCGGCGGGCCGGGTGGGCGCTGCTCGCCCTCGCGGTCGGCGCCTTCGTCGTCTGGGCCTCGGTGGTGCGGCCCTGGGAGGCCCCGCCGGCCGGGACGACGCCGCCGCTCGAAGGCTGGTGAGGGCGGGGCCCCGGACCGGACGACCGGGGCCCCGCCCTTCCCTCCCTGCCTAGCCGAGCGCCTCGCGCAGGTCGGCCAGCAGGTCGTCGGCGTTCTCGATGCCGACGGAGAGGCGGACCAGGTCCGCCGGGACCTCCAGGGCGGAGCCCGCGACGCTGGCGTGGGTCATCCGGCCCGGGTGCTCGATCAGCGACTCGACGCCGCCGAGGGACTCGCCCAGGGTGAAGAGCTTGGCGCGGTTGCAGACCTCGACCGCCGCCTCCTCGCCGCCCTCGACGCGGAAGGAGATCATGCCGCCGAAGTTGCGCATCTGCTTCGCCGCGACCTCGTGGCCGGGGTGCTCGGGCAGGCCCGGGTAGAGGACCTGGGTGACCTTCGGGTGCTGGGTCAGCATCTCGACGATCCTGCCGGCGTTCTCGGCGTGCCGGTCCATGCGGACGGCGAGGGTCTTGATGCCGCGCAGCACGATCCAGGAGTCGAAGGGGCCGGCCACGGCGCCCATCGCGTTCTGGTGGTAGGCCAGCTCCTCGCCGAGCTGCTCGTCGGCCGTCACCAGGGCGCCGCCGACGACGTCGGAGTGGCCGCCCATGTACTTGGTGAGGGAGTGCACGACGACGTCCGCGCCGAGCGCCAGCGGCTGCTGGAGGTAGGGCGAGGCGAAGGTGTTGTCGACGACCAGCTTCACGCCGGCCTGCCGGGCGACACCGGCGACGGCCTCGATGTCGGTGATGCCGAGCAGCGGGTTCGAGGGGGTCTCGACCCAGATCAGCTTCGTACGCTCGTTGAGCGCGCCGCGCACGGACTCGATGTCCGAGGTGTTCGCGACGGAGAAGTCCACGCCCCAGCGCTCGACGACCTTGGCGAAGAGGCGGAAGGTGCCGCCGTACGCGTCGTTGGGGATGACCACGTGGTCGCCGGGGGCGAGGAGGGTGCGCAGCAGGCAGTCCTCGGCGGCGAGCCCGGAGGCGAAGGCGAGGCCGCGCCGGCCGCCCTCCAGCGCCGCCAGGTTCTCCTCCAGGGCGGTACGGGTCGGGTTGGCGCTGCGGCTGTACTCGTAGCCGCCGCGGAGCCCGCCCACGCCGTCCTGCTTGTAGGTGGACACCTGGTAGATGGGCGGGACGACCGCGCCGGTCAGCGGGTCGGCGGTGTTGCCCGCGTGGATGGCGCGGGTCTCGAAGTTCTGGTGGGAGTGCTGGTCGCTCATGGTCAGGAGCGTAGTGCCGGGGAGCCCCGGCCGCCGCCGTATGTCTCAGCGGGCGTCCTGGACAATGGACGCATGGAGATTCTGTGGTTCCTGATCGCGCTCGGGCTGCTCTTCGGCGTCCTGGGCCCCTATGTGCTGCGCCGGCGCGGCGGCGGCATCCGGCAGGTGGCGCCCGGCGCCCCGGACGCGGCGGACCCGGAGGCGTACGGCTTCCTCCGGCAGGAACAGCAGGACGTGCGGCTGCCGGGGCCGGACCGGGACCTGCTCGACGTGCTGGACGTGGTGCAGGCGACGCAGGACTGGCGGGCCGCCTCCCAGCTCCTGAAGGGCACCGCGAAGGAGGGCGAGCTGCGCTGGCAGCGGGTCCAGGCGTTCGCGGGCGCCGCCTCCCTGGAGCTGGCCGAGCGGCCGGGGGTCGGCGGGGCGTGGCTGCGGTCCTGGCGGGCCGACGCCCCGAAGGACCCGGGCTGCGCGCAGGTGTACGCGGAGTTCCTGGTGCAGCAGGCGTGGCGGTCCTCGTCGGCGGGCGCGGACGACTTCCGGATCATCCTGGAGGAGGCGCGGGCGGCGTGCGGGCAGGCCGCGCTGGCGGCGCCGGGCGACCCCGTGCCGTACATCTCGGAGCTGGCGGTCGCGCGCGGGCTCGGTGACACCCACGAGCAGTTCGACCTGCTGTGGGCGAAGGTGATCGACCGGGCGCCGCAGCACATGGGGGCGCATCTGGCGGCGCTGCACTACTGGTGCGAGAAGTGGCACGGCTCGCGGGAGGAGGCGGACCACTTCGCGACGACGGCGGCGGCCCGCGCGCCGCAGGGCTCGCTGCTGGCGGCGCTGCCGCTGTTCGCGGTCTTCGAGCACCAGCCCGACCTGGTGATCGTCCAGGACTACTACCGCACGGCGGTGGTGTCGAAGGCGATGGAGGGCGCGATGTACGCGGCGCACTCGGCCCGCGAGGACGACCCGATGCTGGCACACGTGCGGCACCTGCTGGTGCACTTCCTGATCCGCGCGGAGCGCTGGGAGGAGGCCATGCGGCTGCTGGTGCGGGTGGACGGCTACGTGGGCGCGCTGCCGTGGACGCTGAGCGGGGACCCGGCGCTGGAGTACACGGTGTACCGGAACCTGGCGGTGGCGGGCTACGAGTCGAACGGCGGCAGCCCGGCGACGCTGGCGCGCTGACTCCTGCCCCTCCGTACGAGGTGAGGGCCCCCGGCGGGAATCCGCCGGGGGCCCTCGTTGTTGTGAGGGGAGCCCCACGACCGTCGAGGAGAGATGCCCGATGTTCCTGTCCCGCACCCCCGTCCTCCCCACCGCCGACCAGGCCCTGCGCGGCCGCCCGGAGCCCGAGTTCGCGGTCCCGGAGCGGCACACCGTCCTCGGCACCCCGCTCCTCGGCCCCTACCCGGAGGGCCTGGAGGTCGCGGACTTCGGCCTGGGCTGCTTCTGGGGGGCCGAGCGCAAGTTCTGGCAGACCGAGGGCGTGTACACGACGCTCGTCGGCTACCAGGGCGGGCTGACGCCGAACCCGGCGTACGAGGAGGTCTGCTCGGGCCTCACCGGCCACACCGAGGTCGTCCGGGTCGTCTTCGACCCGTCGAAGGTCTCGTACGAGCAGCTCCTGAAGCTGTTCTGGGAGTCGCACAACCCGACCCAGGGCTTCCGCCAGGGCAACGACGTGGGCACCCAGTACCGCTCGGCCGTCTACACCCACTCCCCCGAGCAGGCCACCGCCGCGGCGGCCTCGCGCGAGGCGTACCAGCAGGTCCTGACCGGCTCGGGCTACGGCACGATCAGCACCGAACTCCTCCCGGCGGAAGGCCGCCCCTTCTACCCGGCGGAGGGCTACCACCAGCAGTACCTGGACAAGAACCCGGCGGGGTACTGCGGCATCGGCGGGACGGGGGTGTCGTGCCCGATCGGGGTGGCGCAGGCGGAGTGACCCGCTAGGCGCCGTCGGCGCGGGCCGCGAGGAGCAGGTAGAGGCCGCCGCCCGCGCAGAGTGTCCAGCCCGCCGCCCACAGGCGGCGCAGCAGGCCCTCGCGTCGCCAGCACATCCAGGTCATCAGGGTCGTCGTGACGGCGAGCACCGCGAGGAGCGGCGCGGGCATCGGCGGGGAGTCGACGAACAGGCCCCCGCTCCGGGCCCGGGTGACCCCCTCCACCAGCGTGATCACTCCCACGGCCACGAACACCGCGGCCAGCACGCGCACGAAGCGCACCCCCGGCGGGCGGCGCAGGAACGGCGCCCCGACGAACACCACCGAAGCCTCCGACATCGCCTGGAGCCGGCGTGCGGCGCCCCGGAGGTCCGTCACCACCACCACTCCGAGGATCGTCATCCAGACCCCGGTCACCAGCACCGACAGGGCACCGCCCGGATCGGTTCCCGCCATCGCGCTCACTCCCCCTCTTTCCCCGAGATCGTAGACGGCGCCGGTACGGGCCCCGCCGTGAGCAGGACCAGCAGCTGACCCGCCCCGCCCAGCACCCAGCCCGCCAGCCACAGCAGCTGGAGGCCGGAGCCGAGGCCCGCGAGGAAGGCGTAGAGGCCGGCGGTGGTGAGTACGGCGGCGGTCCTTCGGGCGGTGCCGCCCCCGGTCCAGTCCCGCCGGAGCGATCCGTTCCGCCGCCAGTTCATCCAGGTCAGCGCCGCCGCCATGGCGACCAGCACCGGCAGCAGCGGGTCCGGCAGCCGCGGCGGGTCGACGTACGGCTCGCCCCGCGCGGTCAGGACCGTCCCCAGGGCCAGCACGGCCGCGCCCGCCAGCGCGAACACCGCGCCCAGGAGGCGGGTGGCGCGGACCTTCCGGCGCGGTCCGGGGATCGTCCCCGTCCCGGTCCCCGGGCCCGTCCCCGCCGGCCGCTCGTTCCAGCGCTCCGCCGCGCCCCGGAGGTCCCCCGCCAGGACCACGCCGAAAGCCACCATCCCGATGCCGGCCGCCAGCGCGTACAGCCCGCCGGCCCCGCCGCTCCCCGTCACGCGGCACCTCCCCCCTCGTCCCGACGGACGGTAGGCGACCGCCGGGCCCCTCCGCGATGCCGGTGACCGGCAGTCCCGGGAGCCCCGGCCTGCCGGGCTCAGGCCGCGCTCAGGCCGCGCTCAGGCCGCGCTCGGGCCGGGATCAGGCCGCGCTCGGGCCGGGCTCAGGCCGACGCGGTGGCGGAGCGGAGGTGGGCGGCCGTCGCGGCGGTCGCGTAGCCCTCGGGGAGGCCGTCGATCAGGAGGACGTCGCCGGTCATGTGGCGGGTGCGGAGCGGTATCAGGGCCTGGTACGCCTCGGAGTCGTACCAGCCGCGGGCGTCGTCCAGGCTCGGGAAGCCGATGATCACGACGGCGCCGGGCCACTCGCCCTCGCGGACCTCGCGCTCGGGGGCGCCGTGGACGAGGAAGCGCCCGCCGAAGGGGTCCAGGGTGTCCTGGATACGCTCCATGTAGACGAAGACCTCCTCGTCGAGGACGGGCTTCGGGTGCAGGTTGCCGATGGCGTAGGCGGGGGTCTTCGCGGGCTGGTGCTGCTGCGTCGTCGTCATGGGTACAGCGTGCCGGGGCGGGGGGTCCCGGGTCGATTACCCCGGAGGTCATGCCCGGACGGGCCGGGGTCCGCGGACCCCGGCCCGTCCGGCGCGTCAGATCGTCGACGCGTCGATCACGAAGCGGTAGCGCACGTCGGAGGCGATGACCCGCTCGTACGCCTCGTTGATCCGGTCCGCCGGGATCACCTCGATCTCGGAGCCCAGGCCGTGGGCGGCGCAGAAGTCGAGCATCTCCTGGGTCTCGGCGATGCCGCCGATCATCGAGCCCGCCAGCGTCTTGCGCCCGCCGATCAGCGAGAACAGGCTGACCTTCACCGGCTCCTCGGGCGCGCCCACGTTGACCAGGGCGCCGTCGGTCTTGACCAGGCTCAGGTAGGCGTCGAAGTCGAGCGGCGCGGAGACCGTGGAGATGACCAGGTCGAAGGTGCCGGCCAGGGTCTCGAAGGTCGCCGGGTCGCTGGTGGCGTAGTAGTGGTCGGCGCCCAGTCGGCGGGCGTCCTCCTGCTTCTTCAGGGACTGGCTGAGCACCGTCACCTCGGCGCCGAGCGCGTGCGCGATCTTGACGCCCATGTGCCCGAGGCCGCCGAGGCCGACGATGGCGACCTTCTTGCCGGGGCCCGCCTGCCAGTGGGCGAGCGGCGAGTAGAGGGTGATGCCGGCGCAGAGCAGCGGCGCGGCGACGTCGAGGGAGATGCCCTCGGGGATGCGCAGGGCGTAGTTCTCGTCGACGACGATGTGGGTGGAGTAGCCGCCGTAGGTGGGCTCGCCGTGCTGGTCGAGGGCGTTGTACGTGCTGGTGCCGCCGCCCGCGCAGTACTGCTCCAGGCCGCGCTCGCAGTACTCGCAGGTGCGGCAGGAGTCGACGAAGCAGCCGACGCCGACGCGGTCGCCGACCACGTGCTTGGTGACGCCGGAGCCGACCTCGGTGACGATGCCCGCGATCTCGTGCCCGGGCACCATGGGGAATATCCCCTCGCCCCAGCCGTCGCGGGCCTGGTGGATGTCGGAGTGGCAGATGCCGGCGTACTTGATCTCGATGAGGACGTCGTGTGCGCCGACGGCCCGGCGCGGCACGGTGGTGCGCTCCAGCGGGGCGTTGGCTGCGGGGGCCGCGTAAGCGGAGACGGTCGTGGTCATGGCGGCAAGCCTGCCGGATCCGGGCGCCGTTACCCAGACCACTGTCCGGCCTATGTCCGGTGTGCCTACCACTGGCAGGGTCAGGCTCGTCCGCGCGTCCGCGGCCCCGGGCGGGAATACTGGGGAGGCATGGACCTCAGTGCGGAACTCAGCGAATTCCTGCGCTCCCGCCGGGCGCGCCTGAAGCCGCAGGACGTGGGGCTGCCCGAGTTCGGGCGGCACCGGCGGGTGCCGGGGCTGCGCCGGGAGGAGCTGGCGCAGCTGGCCGGGGTGTCGGTGGCGTACTACACCCGGCTCGAACAGGGCAACGGGCGCAACGTGTCCATGGAGGTGCTCGACTCGATCGCGCGGGCGCTGCGGCTGAGCGACACGGAGCGGGCGCATCTGACGCACCTGGCGAAGCCGATGGTGAAGAAGCGGCAGAAGGCGGCCGTCGCCCGCCCGCAGAAGGTGCGGGCGGGGCTGCGGCAGCTCCTCGACTCGATGGACGGCGTGCCCGCCTTCGTGCTGGGGCGGCGCGGCGACATCCTGGCCTGGAACCGCATGGCGCGGGCCCTGATGGGCGATTTCGCGGCCTGGGAGCCGCGCGAGCGGAACATGTCCCGGCTGGTCTTCCTCGACCCCAACGCGCGCGATCTGTACGTGGACTGGGAGTGCAAGGCGGTCGAGGTGGTGAGCGTGCTCCGGCTGTACGCGGGGCTGCACCCGGACGATCAGGAGCTGCTGGCGCTGGTGGGCGAACTGTCGGTCAGGAGCGAGGAGTTCCGCTCGCTGTGGGCGGCGCACACGGTGACCGACAAGGGGCACGGGACGAAGAAGGTGCGGCATCCGCTGGTGGGCGAGATGACGCTCTCGTACGAGTCGCTGAAGGTGTCCGGGGACGACCCGGACCTGATGCTGGTGACGTACCACGCGGAGCCGGGCTCGCCCTCGGCGGACGCGCTGCGGCTGCTGGCGCAGTGGGGCCTGGAGGAGCACGACGAGGCCACGGACCTGCGGAAGTAGCGGCGGGCCGAAGGGGAGCGGCCCCCTCGGACCGGAGTCCGAGGGGGCCGCTTCCGTGCGTACGCGGTGGTGCGGGCGGATCAGACGGCGGAGCCGGCCTTCCACGCCGACCAGCTCATGTTCCAGCCGTTGAGGCCGTTGTCGGGCGCGATCGTCTTGTCCTTGGAGTTCTTGACGATGACGACGTCGCCGATGAGCGACTTGTCGTAGAACCAGGCGGCCTGCTGGTTCGGGTCGCCGGCGCCCTTGACGTCGGCGAGGCCCACGCAGCCGTGGCTGGTGTTCACGGAGCCGAAGATCGAGCGGGAGCCCCAGTAGTTGCCGTGGATGAAGGTGCCCGACGTGGACAGGCGCATGGCGTGCGGCACGTCCTTGATGTCGTACTCGCCCTTGCCGTCGGAGTCGGTGAAGCCGACGGTGGCGCCGTTCATCCGGGTCTCCTTGAACTTCTCGGAGATCACCATCTGCCCGTTGTAGGTGGTGTTCTCCGGGGAGCCTGCGGAGATCGGGATGGTCTTGATCGTCTGGCCGTCCTGCTTGACGGTCATCGTCTTGGTGGCGACGTCGACGGTGGAGACCTGGTTGCGGCCGATCTTGAAGGTGACCGTCTTCTGCTGCACGCCGAAGACGCCCTTCGCGCCCTCGACGCCGTCGAGGTCGAGCTTCAGGGTGATCGTGGAGTTCTCGGTCCAGTACTTCTCGGGGCGGAAGTCGAGCCGCTGCGAGTTGAACCAGTGGCCGACGACCTCCTGGCCCGTGCTGGAGGAGACGGTGACGCCGCCCTGGACGGCCTTCTTGTCGGTGATCGCCTTGTTGAAGTTGATCGAGACCGGCATGCCGACGCCGACGGTCGAGCCGTCCTCCGGCGTGAAGTTGCCGATGAAGCTGTTGGCCTGGGAGACCGTGGTGAAGGACGCGTTCTCGTGCGCCTCCAGGCCGGTGGTGTCCTGGGCGGTCGCCGCGATCTTGTAGACGGTGGCGCGCTTGAGCGGCCCGGTCGGCTCCCAGCTGAGCCCGTCGGCCGATATGCGGCCCTCGACGGCGGCGCCCTCGGCGGTGGTCATCTTGACGTCGGTCAGCTTGCCGTCGGTGACGGTGACCTTGGCGTCGTTGTTGATCGACGCGTTCTGGGCACCGTTCTTCGGCGCGATGGTGATCTGCGCCTTGGAGGTCTTCTGCGCGGCTGCCTCGTCGACCTGGGCCTGCGACTGGGCGTTCGGGGAGGCGGCGCTGCCCTTGTCACCGTCGTTGCACGCCGTGAGCACCAGCACGCCACCGAGCACCGCCGCCGCCGCGGCCAGGCTCTTTCGGCGCTTGCCGTCCGTCATCACACGCTTCTCCATCGCCGCCGATTCCTGACTTCCTACTGAAACACCCATGTCTGCCCTCCGGTTCCGCTACCGGCGGGTTTGTGGGGAAGACCACTAGGGGCACCACTGTCCGACACGCGCCGGCGGAGCGTCCGGTTCCCGGGCCCGCGCGGAGACGCGGCGGGGCCCCGGGACGCCGCCGTCCCGGGGCCCCGCCGCGCGGGTCGTCCGGGGTCAGGCGCGGTCCTCGTCGTCTTCCCGCGCACCATCTTCGTCGTCGAGGTCCCACTCCATGGCATCGGGGTCGTATTCGATCTCCTCGCTGCTCCAGGACGCCTGGACGAGCTCGACTCCGGGGACGGTGCCGACCAGGTCGTACGGCTCGACGAGGTACGCCAGGGCCTCGGCGCTGTCCTCGGCGACGGCGGCCCGCGCGTGGCTCCGCTCCTCCTCGGGCATGAAGGTGTCGGCGGCGATCCGGCCCTCGGCCGCCTCGGTCAGCGACGCGGGGGCGTCGACCTCCAGGACCAGGTCGACCCGAAGGCGTACATAGCGTGATGTCTCGGATGTGCTCATGGCCGGAGCGTAGAGCGCCGGAAGCCCTCGGCTTTCCCGCGACCCGGTGTGTTCATTAGCATCGCCCTACCGGCCAATTCGCGGTTTCCGCAAGGGGGATCACCACACCGTGTCCGTCGCCCGACGCCCGCTGCTCACCGCCACCGCCGCGGGGACCCTCCTGTGCGCCCTGTGGTTCGTACCCTCGGCGACCGCCACGGTCGAGCGGCCCATGGGGGACGGGAGCAGATCCGCCGGCACCGGCGCCGAGCTGGAGCCCCGGCTCGCGGAGACCGGCGGCTTCGACAGCACCCCGTACCTGCTGGGCGGGACGGCGTTCCTGGGGGTCGGCGCGGGTTTCGTGACGCTGGCGATGCGGCGGGGCGACCGGGCCTCCTGACCGAGGACATGCGCCGGCCGCACGGAGCGGGGCTCCGTGCGGCCGGCGTGGCCTGCGTGACGTACGCCCTTACGCGAGCGGTCCCGTGACCGGCTCGACGGCGGCGACGAGGGCGCCCTCGCGCACGAACGCGTCGGCGGCGTCCAGGTCGGGGGCGAGGAAACGATCCGGCCCGGGCCCCTGGACGCCGGCCGCGCGCAGCGCCTCGATGGCGGCGCGGGAGGCGGGGGCGGGGGTCAGGCCGTGGCGCAGCTCGATGCCTCGGGTGGCCGCGTACAGCTCGACGGCGATGATCCGGTTGAGGTTGCCGATCGCGGTGCGCAGCTTGCGGGCGGCGGACCAGCCCATGGAGACGTGGTCCTCCTGCATCGCGGAGGAGGGTATGGAGTCGGCGGAGGCCGGGACGGCGAGCCGCTTCATCTCGCTGACCAGGGCGGCCTGGGTGTACTGGGCGATCATCAGGCCCGAGTCGACACCGGCGTCGTCGGCGAGGAAGGGCGGCAGGCCGTGCGAGCGGTTCTTGTCGAGCAGCCGGTCGGTGCGGCGCTCGGCGATGGAGCCGAGGTCGGCGGCGGCGATGGCGAGGAAGTCGAGGACGTACGCGACGGGGGCGCCGTGGAAGTTGCCGTTGGAGCGGACCTCGCCGTTGCCCAGCACGACCGGGTTGTCGACGGCGGCGGCCAGCTCGCGCTCGGCGACGAGGAGGGCGTGCGCCATGGTGTCGCGGCCCGCGCCCGCGACCTGCGGGGCGCAGCGCACGGAGTAGGCGTCCTGGACGCGGGGGGCCTCGCCGCTCTGGAAGTGGCCGGTGAGCTCGGAGCCCTTGAGGACGGCGAGCATGTTGGCGGCGGAGGCGGCCTGGCCCGGGTGCGGGCGGATGGCGTGCAGCTCGGGCTCCAGCACCTTCTCGGTGCCGAGCAGGGCCTCCAGGGAGAGGGCCGCGGTGATGTCGGCCGACTTGTAGAGGGTGTCGAGGTCGGCGAGGGCCATGACCAGCATGCCGAGCATGCCGTCGGTGCCGTTGAGGAGGGCCAGGCCCTCCTTCTCGCGCAGCTCGACGGGGGCGATCCCGGCGGCGGCGAGCAGCTCGCCGGCGGGCTTGACGACGCCGTCGGGGCCCTCGGCGTCGCCCTCGCCCATGAGCGCGAGGGCGCAGTGGGAGAGCGGCGCGAGGTCGCCGGAGCAGCCGAGCGAGCCGTACTCGTGGACGACCGGGGTGATGCCCGCGTTGAGCAGGTCGGCCATGGTCTGCGCGACCTCGGGGCGGACGCCGGTGTGGCCGGAGGCGACGGTCTTCAGGCGCAGGAACATCAGCGCGCGGACGACCTCGCGCTCGACGGCCGGGCCCATGCCGGCGGCGTGCGAGCGGACGATGTTGCGCTGGAGCTGGGCGCGCAGCTCGTGGCCGATGTGCCGGGTGGCGAGGGCGCCGAAGCCGGTGGAGACGCCGTACACCGGCTCGGGCTTCGCGGCGAGCGCGTCCACGGTGGCGCGCGCGGCGGTGAGCGCCTGGACGGCCTCGGATGACAGCTCGACGCGCGCGCCGTGGCGGGCGACGTCGATGACGTCCTGCGGGGTGGTGCCGGACGTCCCAAGGACGACAGTCTGCATATCCATATTCAGCACCCTACGGATTGAAGACCAACCTGTCACTAGGGGAACGGTCATTGGCTCGGCGGCTGCCAGACCCTTACCGGGTGACGCCCGCCCGGCCTGTCCCAGTCTGCATCGCCCACGCCTGACCGGCCCGCCGAGCGGCCCGCCGACCGGCCTGGCGGCCGGCGCTTCCACAGCGGCGTCATGAGCGCTCGCTCCCGTCACCGAGGGAGCCGGTCGCGCACGAACCGACGGAAGCGCGGTCTCCGTCAAAGCTCTGCCTGCTCCGCGCATTCGATCTCTCTCGCGGTGCGGAACAGTTCGGCGCAGTCCAGCCCAGACGGGAAGCTCTCGACGATCCGGTGATGCACGTGCTGGCGATGCGCGATCTCGGCCAGTTTCCGAAAGATGCTCATGTCGAGCTGCCTCTGCGAGGGGAAACAGCTCAGCGCTTCCATTTTGACGTTCAGCAGTTCTCGGGTTCCCATGAAAATCTTGGTCGGTTCGAACCCGAGGCTGTAGGGGGACCGGAAATAGCACAGGTCGCGGGCCGCCCGGAGGGCGACAGTCGTGACCTCCTGCCCGGTGACGCGGTGGTCGAGATGCTGGTCCTCGGGGAAGTGCGTATAGACGATGTCCGGGCGGGCCTCATGGAAGACCTTGAGGAGGTCGCCGTTCATCTCTCCCCGGTTCTCGACGAAACGGGTGTCCGGGATACGCGAGAAGGTGTAGTTCTCCACCCCCAGGATCGCACCGGCGGCCAGGCACTCGTCCCGGCGCTCCTCTGTGCCGTCCGACCCGGGCGTCCCGACGGTGAGGCAGTGCACCCAGACCCGTACTCCGTGTCTCGCGTACTCGTGGATGCGCATCCCCATGGCGATCTCGGCGTCGTCGGGATGCGCCACGACGATCAGGACGGTCTTCATCAAAAAGCACCGCTATCCGCGTGTCAGGCGATCGAGGACGAGGTGGCCACGCTCGATGAGTACCGGATTCCGCCGGGACAGACCGGTGGCGAGGTACGAGACACCGAGCCTCGCGGTGAGGAGACACAGGGCCCTTTCCTCGGTGTCCGAGAGTGTGCGGCCGTAGCCGGTGAAGAAGGCGGTTCTGAGGTCCGGGCGCGGAGCCCATACGGCTCCGCGCAGCCATACGAACTCTTCGATGACGACACCGTGCGCGGACATCTCGAAGTCGATCACCCCGTAGCCGAGGAGGGGGTCCCACAGCCAGTTACGGGTGGAGTAGTCGCCGTGCAGGTACGCGACGGGCAGGTGCTCGGCAAGTTGCGGCAGCCCGTGGGCAACGCACTCGACCAGAGAGCGCTGCTCGTCATCGAGGTATCCGGCGGTGGCCTCCAGACAGGCAGCGGCCTCGCTCGCCCGGCCGTCCATGGACGCGCGGGTGCTGTCGCGGTCCCGCTGCGAGGCGGGGGCAGAGGCGTCGTGCCAGCGCCTGAGCAGGTTTCCCGCCCGTTCGTGCACCCGTAGCTCCTCCTCCCTGCTGAGGGACAACCCGCGTACGACACTTCCGGGCTGGAGCGAAGTCATGATCGCCCGCAGGCCGGGATGCGCGGCAAGGAGGCGGGGTGCCTCCTGCGGGGCGAGGACACGCGCCGCGTACGCGTATCCGGCGACCTCGCGCTCGTAGTCCTCCGGGCTCGGGCTGAGCTTCACGAAAGCCTCGCTCTCGGCCGTCGGCACCCGCCAGACTCGGGAATCACGGCGGTCCCAGGAGACATCCTCGGCCGTGTCGGTGGCCCTGTCCGGCAGGTTCTCTGCGATCCATCGGCGCAGGTCGGGCGGGATGGGGGTGTGTTGTGTCATGAGACGCTCTCTCCGGATTGGTCAAAAGTGATCGGCAAGCCACGGTTCACGTTCGGTGGTGGCGGCCAGGAACCGGGCGATGGTGAGCGGAGGGGCGGCCACTCCGGCCAGGGCGGCGGCGACCGTGCTGCGGTAGCCGCCGGCGTACCAAACGGCAAACTGTCCTCTGGTCAGCGTGATCCGTCCCGCGTGCGTAGTGGGCTCCAGGTCGCCCTTCCCGTCGGTGATCCTGAGCATGAAGCGCTCGGTGGTCTCGCCGCTCTCGGTGACGATTTCGATCGGGAGAGTGGCACTGACCTCGTCGGGCCAGCCGCGGAGCCGTACCGCTTGGCGCAGATCCAGGATGCGGAGCATCCACGGATGCCAGGAGCGCGCGGTCAGGGAGCCGGGGTGATCCAGGCGGTGCAGCAGGAGTGGTGCGGGCGGCAGGCCGGTGCGCTGGAAGACGACGGTGGGGATGCGGCTGTTGTGGCGGCCGAGGAAGGCGAGCATGGCGCTGCCCGTATCCTGATCCGTCGCCCAGAAATCGTGCACGACGACCTGTCGCCCTTCGATGGGATGGTGTTCATTGGCCACGGAAAGGACGCCGGTGGGCTCCTGTCCGGGGCGGCTGAACTGATAGGTGGCCAGGCCGGGGTGTTTGCCCTGCTGCCATTCCGGCCACCACTCCGGTCGCTGCCACGTTCCGTTCCACCAGGCGGCCAGGTCGTTCTGGAGCAGGCGGACCTTCGCGTTCGTCCCGTGGGTGATCTCGAAGCCTGTTTCGGTGAAGCACCGTCTCAGTGCGTCGGTGGGGACGGTCCACGAGTAGACCTGGGTGGGCGCTTCCCAGCCGAGGCGCCGGGCGTAGCCGCTGGAGGCGGTCCAGAGGGTGGAGATCACGGCGCCCTGGTCGCGCAGGGGGCGTAGGCGTTCGGAGATCATCCGGATGGAGAGGTGGGCTCCACGTTCCTCCGGGGCGACGCATCCGGCGCCGAGGAGCGCGGAGGGCACCGGGGCACCGCCGAAGAACTGCGGCAGGAGGAGGCCGAGACCGCCCGCCACGACGTGACCGTCCCGGACCGCGACGCGGATGTCCGCGTGGGAGCGCAGGAGAGTGATGTCGTCCACGGGGTGGCCGTAGCTCCGGGCCGCGAGGCGGTCGTACTCCTGCCAGCGGTCGTCGTCGGTGACCTTGGTGAACACGGCCGGGTCGGGCATGGGACGTCCGCTCCTAGTAGTTGGTGCGGTCTCGGACCGTGACGCTGTCGAGAGGGACGAGAAAGCTCCTGCTGAACGTCATGACGGCTTCGTCGCGCTGGTTGCGGCCGGTCGTGCGGCAGGTGACGATTCCCGTTTCGGGTCGGCTCCTGGACACCCGGCGGCCGGTGACCTCCGTATCCGCGTAGAGGGTGTCGCCGATGAAGACCGGGTGGGTGAAGCGGATCTCCTGGAAGCCGAGGTTCGCCAGGGTAAGGCCGCTGGTGCTGCGTACGGTCATGCCGCCGACGATGTGGAGGGTGATGCTGCTGCACACCAGGAGGCGGCCCCACTCCGTCCGGCTGCTGTAGTGGGCGTCGGTGTGCAAGGGGGCGTCGTTGCCCCCGAGCGTCGTCATCAGGACGCTGTCGGCCTCGGTGAGGGTGCGTCCGGGCCTGTGCTCGATGACCAGGCCCAAGGTCAGCTCGTCGTACCCGAGGCCGACGACTTCCCGGTAGCGGCCTTCGGCGATCCGCCGGTACCCCTGGGGGACGCTGGTGCTCATGCGTGCTCCTCGCGCGGAGTACCGGCTCGGGCCAGGAGGGAGCGGGCGGCGGCGACCATGGGCGGGCCGATCATCCGATGGCCGACACGGACGATCCGTCCGCCGGCGGTCTCCGCAGCCTCGACGATGGCGCGGGCGGCGGCGATCTCCTCGTCCGTCGGACCGAACACCTCCGTCACCGTGGAGAGCTGCCGGGGGTGCACGCAGCTCTTTCCGGCGAAGCCGAGGGACTTGACCTGTTCGGCTTCCCGCCGCAGTCCGTCGAGGTCGTCCAGGTCGAAGAACGGGGAGTCGATGGCAGGGATGCCCGCGGCGGCGGCGCTGGTGACGAGCGTGGACCGGGCGTGGAGCATGGCCTCCCACGCCATGGTGCTTCCGGTGGCCGCGGCGTAGTCGGCCGTCCCGAACAGGACCCCGGCGATACGGTCGGCCCGCACGATCGACGGCAGCACCTCCATGGCGTACGGGCTCTCGATGAGCGCGTACAGCAGGGGCGTGTAGCCGGGCGTGTCGAGGACCCCGGCGACGATCGCGATGTCGCGCGGCGATTCCACCTTGGGGATCAGGACGATCCGCGGCTTCCTGGGGAAGGCCGCGATGGCGGCGAGGTCACGCACTCCGTCGAGGGTGGCGGGCGAGCTGATCCTGACGCCGAGCGTGGTGCCGGTGACGGCGGAGGCGGCGAAGAAACCGCAGGCTGCGGCACGGGCGGACGACTTGGCTACAGCGGGAACGGAGTCCTCCAAGTCCACCAGAGCGACGTCCGCGCCGCACTGGTACGCGGTCGGGAAGCACTCGGACGCATGACCCGGGGTGATGAACCAGACTCCGGCGGGCGCGACCTTGGCGGTCACCGTCCCGCTCCCCGCGAAGCGAGGCCGCGGGCGGCCTCCGGGATCACGTCTTCCTGCCCGGCGATCACTTGACGGCGGCCGAGTTCCTGGAACAGATCCCAGGGGTGGATGCCTTCGCGCGTAGCGGCCTCCAGGACGGGCTTCCTGAAGCCGGAGAAGACGCCGGCGAGGCCGGACGCCAGACTGACGGAGTCGATCGACGGCGGCGCGGGCATGAGGTTCCGCCCGGCGAGGTCGGCGGCGTCGGCCAGGCGTCGGACGTCGATGCCGGTGGCGTGGCCGTAGCGCTCCAGCACGGGCACGAGGACTTCCAGTTGGGCGTTGCCCGCACCCGCGCCGAACCCCCGGGCGCACGCGTCGATGACGCCGGCACCGGCCTGGGCTGCGGCAACAGAGTTGGCAACGGCCATGCCGAGGTTGTTGTGCCCGTGGAAGATCACGGGAACCTCCACTGCGGAGACGATGCCCCCGATGCGGGCGGTGACGTCCTCGGGCAGATAGAAACCCGCGCTGTCCATGATGCCGACGGCCTGAGCCCCGTACCCGACCAGGAGCGCGCACTGCTCGGCCAGCTGCCCGGGGGCGGCCATGTGGCTCATCATCAGCACGGCCTGTGCTTCGGCGCCGAGCTCCCGGATCACTCCGAGGTGACGTTCGGCGGCGGTCGCCTCGGTGCAGTGCACCGCGATACGGGCCACGTCCGCGCCGTGGCGTACGACGGCGTTGCGCAGGTCGGCCGAGGTTCCCCAAGCGGGCGCCATAAGGACGGCCATCCTGCTATGCGTGAGGGCCTCGCGGGCGGTGGACAGCATCTCGTCGTCGCTGATCCTGCTGTGCCCGACCTGGAAGGAGGACGCGCCGAGCCCATTGCCGTGGCCGACCTCGACGACCGGGACGCGGGCCGCGTCGGCGGCGGTCGCATAGGCGCGGATCTGGTCACGGCCGAGCTGGTGGCGTACGGCGTGCTGGCCGTCGCGCAGGGTCGGGTCGTGGATGATCAGGTGGCCCTGATTGCCGGGGGTCATCGTGCGTTCTCCTTCACGGCCGAGGTCCGGGTGACGGCGTGCTGTTCGGCGGCGTGGATGGCGGCGGCGCTGATCACTTCGAGGTTCCCCGCGTACACCGGCATCGTGGTGCGGGTGGCGGTGACTTCCACGGCCACCCGGATGGTGTCGCCGGCGACGGTGCATGAGGCCACATGGAAGCCGGGGACGAAGGACCGCATGGTCTCGGCCACGGAATCCACGATCGTGCGGGCCGGCTCCGCTTCGGCACCCGGGGCCACAAGCGTCATCGCGCTGCGAAACCGTGGCGGCGGCGAGGCGGGGCTGATGTTCAGCATGGTCTTGGCGGTGCCCGCCCGGGTGAAGTGCCGGATCGCGGACTGTGTCGTCTCGATGTACTCGTCGAGGTTCAGACGGCTGGCACGGCCGACGCTCATGGTCGCGGCCGTGGCGACCATCTCCACGTGGGTGGGCACGTAGTGCTGGGCGATGGCGTGGAGGACGGGGATCGAGGTCTGGCCGCCGCACGAGGCGAGGCTGATGTGCTGGTGGGCAGCGGCCTGCTCGCCGTTGACGGCGGGAACGATCAGCGTCCCGGTGTTGGCGGGGGTCAGATTGATGACCGTCGCTCCGGCGTCGGCGAGCCGGGCCGCGTGCTCGGGGTGAGCGAAGGCGTTGGTCACGTCGAAGACGATGTCGAACGTCTCCTCCACGTCGGTCAGGGCGGCGACGCCGCCCGACGCGGTGGCGCAGCCCATGGCGGCGGCCTTGATCAGGCCGGTGCTGTCGTGGGCGCGGCCGACGACGAGACCGCAGTGCAGGTGCGGGGAGTTCCGGATGCGCTCGACCAGGTCGAGGGCGAGGAGACCGGTACCGAGGACAGCCGTGTTCAGCACGTGTACTCCACTCTTCGAAGGAAGCGGGCAGGACTCAGACGGCGTGCGTACGGATGGCGGGGAGCTGGGTCGATGTGGCCCGGATGTCCATGCCGGGGACGAGAGGGATTGCGGCGTGCACGGAACCGGCCAGGATGATGTCGCCCGCGCGCAGCGTTGTTCCGAGCAAGGGGAGGTGGTGCGTCAGCCACACCAGCGCCTTGAACGGGTCGCCGAGGATGTCGCGCCCTTCCCCGGCCGCCACTGTCGTCCCGTTGACGCCCACCGTGATGTGCTCGGCGGCGATGTCCCCGATGTCGTCGACGGGGACCGGAGCACCGGTGATGACCCCGGCGCAAGCAGCGTTGTCGGCGATGCTGTCGACCAGCGTGATGTTCCAGTCCGTAAAGCACGTGTCGAGCACTTCGAACGCGAGGAACACCTCCGCCACGGCGGTCCGGACCGCGCGCAGGTCCGCCGGACCGTTCAGGTCGCGACCGATACGGAAGGCGATCTCCGTCTCAATCCGCGGGGCCATGAATTCCCCGACATTCACGCGACTTCCGCTGGGCGCGATCATGTCTGCCAGGATGAATCCGGAGTCGGGCTCGTGAATGTCCATCTGCTGCTGCATGGCGAGTGAGGTCAGGCCGATCTTGTGGCCGGCGACTCTGCCACCCACCGAGACCCGACGCTCCACGTTGAGCCGCTGAATGCGATACGCGTCTTCAAGAGTCAGCCCCGGGAAGCGGTCGGCCAGCGGCAGTACGGGAGCACGACGACAGCTCGCGTCCGCCAGTTCCCCGGCCAGGGCGGCGAGAGACGGTCGCTGCCGCGAGAGTCGTAACCGGGTCACAAGAGCTGGATGTTGTCGGCGGACGTCGTCCGCTCGGTCCCGCCCTTGGGGCGGATGTGGGCGATCCGTACGGCTCCGTGACTGTGGAGCTCGTGTGTCACGGCGACAAGGACACCTTCCCCGTGCGACGCGATGTCCCGGACGTTCCTGTTCAGGAGGGGGTGCTGCTCGTATCCGTCCGGATCGACCGGCCTCACGGTCCCGCCTCCGGCCTGCTCTCGGAGCGGCGCATGAAATTCTCCCAGCCGTCGGCCGCCCGCAGGCGCAGGGCCCGGCTCGGCGCACCCGGCCGGGGCTCCGGCGGCGTGTACGTCCGGCCGTTCGCGCCGGGGGCCCTACGAGGCGTTTGAGGCATGGTCACGTCGTGGCTCCTCTCGGTTCGGGGCAGCGGCGGCCACGGATCCGGATACGGCGTGGGTCACTGCCTCGGAGACCGCTCGGGGTCCTCCTTCCCCGAGCGGCTGCGTCAACCGGCAGCACCCTTCGGAGTGCTGCCGGTTTGCGCGTCTTGAACGTACGGTCGCTGTGAGCGCGGTAGGACTGACTGGCAGTACGAGTTGGGGGCAACACGCACTCGGGGAGCAGGCCATGACGGCGAGACCGTCCGCACGGGGCCGTGCGGCGAGGGGATCGGTCGCTGGGTTCGTGCTGCGGTTGGCGCGGGAGAGCATCCCCCGCACGCAGACGGCGATGGCAGAGGCTTTGGACGTGGACCTCGGCACGTTGCAAGGCTGGGAGTCGGGACGCCGGCCACTCGCGAACATGAAGGCGGGCACGCTGCTCAGGCTGAGGCGCCGGCTGGGGCTGCTCGGCGCGGATCCGCGAGTGGTGGGGTTACTCGACCCCGCGATGGATGCCGACCAAATCATCGGGGCCGCGCTCGACACGCCGGAGGAGCCGGACCTGCACCCGCTGGCGTCGTGGGTGCACACAAGGGACACGGCGCACATGCTGGCATGGGCCCTGACGGGGCTGGCGCCCCCGGCTCTCGCGGGCCGGGTTCCGGCGCCCCGGCGGGGGCCGTCGGCTTACGCTCCCCAACTCGGCACCGCAGAGCAGACGCAGTTCTTCGAGCACCTGCGGGAGACCGCCGAGGCGGCGCGGCGCCCGGCAGGCGGGGCTCTACTGCACCGCCAGGCGCTCTACCTCGCCTCGTACGACCGGGGACCGGCGGCTGTGTCTTGGACGGCCCAAGCCCTGCACGCACGGCGTGGTGTGCTGGCCCGGCGGGGATGGTCGGAACACTGGGCGGAGGCGCGCTCGACGGCAACGGCCTTGGCCCGGCTGGGGGACCCCCAACCCCTTCTGGACTTCATCGAGCGCTCCCTGGCCGACGACGACACCGCCGAGGCAGCGAACCTGAACTACTGGGCCTACTGGCTCGGCGGCGCACGCCTGCCACAGTCCGACGACCGGTTCATGCGAGACCGAGAACCGACCGCCTGGGACCCCGTCACCCTGCTGCGGGGCCTGGTGCGCGGGTTCCACTACGCCCCCGGGTATGTCGACCTGTACGCACACACCCTGTGGGCTCTGCTGACCGCGCACCCTTGGCTTCCGGCGGCCGCGAAGGGGTTGGCGGCTGAGCTTGGGGAACGTACGGAGCGGGTGCTGGACGGAGGAGGGATCTCGGGGAGGTCCCGTCGCGAACTCGATTTCGTGCACTACGTTTTGCGTGATCGCACCTGAGAGCGGAGGTCAGCACATGGCAGACGACACGGCGAGGGGCACGGCCGGCTTCATCTTCGAGATGGGCGTGATGAAGCAGGCCAAGAGGACCGGCTGGTGGTTCACCGGCAACAACAACCCGGAGTCGATCGCCGACCATTCGTTCCGCGTCGGGATCATCGGCGCCGTCCTCGCGATGATGGAAGGCGTGGATCCGGCGAAGGTCGCGCTGATGTGTCTCTTCCACGACACCCAGGAGACCCGGATCGGGGACATCCCTCACATCGGCCGCCGCTACATCAAGGCAGCGTCCAACGAGACCGTCACCGCCGACCAGGTCGCCCGCGCTCACCCGGCGGTGCAGGCCGGAGTCCAGCGTGTGGTCGAGGAGTACGAGGCCAACGACAGCCCCGAGGCGATCGTGGCCAAGGACGCGGACAAGCTGGAATGCCTGGTGCAGGCGGTGGAGTACCGGGCTCAGGGAAACACGCTGGTGCAGGACTGGATCGACACGTCGCTGAACAGCCTCAAGACGGCATCCGCCCGCGAACTGGCCGAGGCGGCACTCACGATGTCGCCGCTGGAGTGGCGTCGGACATTCCTCGGCTGACCGCGCGAGCCCGAGCCGGCGGGCCGCTCACCCTCAAGTGGCATATTCACTCGATGTGTTCATACGGCCACGCTGCGTGCGGTACGGTTCACATAAATCGGCCCCCGCGATGGCGCCAACCATCAGCGAGGGCCTACACCCACTAGTGGATTGCACCTCCACCATGATGTATCGCAACTTTATCGCGCCCTCGCGCGGCTTCACCCAGTTCTCGCACGAGCTCATCCGCCATCCGCGGCTCTGCTCCGACGCCGTGCGGCTCCTCACCTGGCAGCTCAGCCTCCCCGACGGGGCGCGCGAGTCGTTGTCGCGCAGCGCCGAGCGGGCCCGGATCGGGGCGTGCGCGTTCACCCGGGCGAAGCGTCAGCTCATGGCCGAGGGCTTCGTCCACGAGCGGCGGGTCCAGGGGCCCGGCGGGCGGTGGGTGACCCGGCAGCTCGTCTCCAACGTGCCGCTGAGCGAGGGTCAGGCCGCCAAGCTGCTGGGGAGTTCGGCGGCAGCGGCGCAGGTCGCGCCGAGTGCCCGGATTCCGGCCGTCGGTGCTCCGACCCCCCGGGCCACCGACCGTCATCCAAGAAAAGACGACGGGGAGAACACCCCCTACCGTCCGCCCGCGCCCGAGTCGAAAACGGAGCCGGAGACAGAACGGGTGAGCGAACGGGCGGCGGAGGGGACCCCGGCGCCCGAGCCGCCCGAGCCGGAGACGCCGGAGGAAGCCCGCGCGCTCATCGGCGTACTGCCGCTGCTCTCCCCCGCCCTGCGCCACGTCCCGCCCGGAATGCGCGAGGAGTTGACCCGGCTCGTGGCGCGGTGGCTGGCCGCCGGGCACACGTCCGAGGCCGTCCACGAGCACATCCTGCGCGGCCTGCCCCCCGCCGGGACGCCCGTGCACCGGCCCGGCGGCCTGCTGCGCTACCTGCTGCGCGAGGTGCCGCCCGTACGGCTGCCGGGCCCGCCCGCTCCGCCGTCGCGGCTCGCCGGGATGCGCGAGTGCGAGGGCGAGCACGTCCAGGCGACACTGTTCCGGCCGGTCGGCGACGAGACCCTGTGCTGGCTCTGCCGCTCCGAGGGCGCCGCCTTCCCGTAGGCGCCGGGCGGGGCCGGACGAGTGCGGCCGGACGGACGGGGCCGGACGGAAAGGGCTGGACGGGCGCGGCCGGGCCCGGTGATGCTCGCCGCATGGAATTCCTCGTCCTCCACCGCGACCGCCCCGGCTCCCTCCCCCTCCGCGAAGAGCTCCTGGAGGCCCACTGGGCCTACATGGACCGCTACGAGAAGGAACTGATCGCCCGGGGGCCGCTGTTCGACCCGGACGGGGACGCGCTCCTCGGCAGCGTGCACCTCGTGGAGCTGCCGGACGCCGCCGCCGCCCGCGCCTTCGCGTGCGACGAGCCCAACTACCAGGCGGGCGCCTACCGGGACGTCATGGTGCGCCGCTGGGGTAACGCGCTGGGGCGGACCATGTGGGAGTTCCCCGGGGACCGGGCCGAGGGGGAGTTCTTCTGCGTGCTCGGCCTCGGCCAGGGCGCGCCCGTCGACCCGGAGCCCCCGGCCGACCGGGACGCCGACCTCGTCGCGTACGGCCCGCTGCGCTCCGACGACGGCGCCGCCTGGCTCGGCACGGCGGCCCTGCTCCGGGCCCCGGACGCGGCGGCGGCGCGGGCGGTCCTGAGCGCGGAGGGGTACGCCGACGTCGAGGTGTACGCGTGGACGTTCGGCGGGCGCCGGTAGGACCCCGGACCCGCACCCGTCCGGACGGCCCCCGGGCCCGCCCAGATAGCCCCCGCCCCTACACCGGCGGCGCGTCCCGGAAGCGGCGGCGGTCCCGCGCGCCCGGCGGCGCGTCCGCCAGGCGGATGACCGTGCCGTCGCGGCCCGCCACCACCGGCTTCGGGGAGCGGGCCGCCTTCGCCTGGTACTGCGCCGCGTCCGCGAGCCGGAACAGCCGGCGGGCCGACTTCAGCGGGCCGATCGGGTCGCCGGTCGAGGCGACCCCGCAGGCGACCCCCTCGCCCAGCTCCAGCTCCGCCGCCCGCACGCACAGCTCCTCGGCGACGGCCACCACCTCGTCGGCGCCGGGGCCGACGGAGAGCAGGCAGAACTCGTCACCGCCCAGGCGGGCCGCCAGCGCGCCCGAGAGGCGCGCCCCGCACCGTGACAGTACGGAGCCGAATCGTTCCAGCAGGCGGTCGCCGACCGCGTGGCCGTGCGTGTCGTTGACGCGTTTCAGACCATTGAGGTCGCACACCACCAGGCTCACCACCGAACCGTCGGCCCGGTAGCGCTCGATCGCCTCGTCGAGCCGGGTGTCCACGGCCCGCCGGTTGGCGAGCCCGGTCAGCGGGTCGGTGAAGGCGAGCTTGCGGACCTCCTCCAGCCGCTCCGACTGCGCGATCCCGGCGGCGACCACGGCGGCCAGCACCGTCGCGAAGTCCGCGTCGTCCCGGTCGAAGCACACCTCCCCGGCCCGCCGGGCCACGTACAGCTCGCCCCAGGCGCGGCCGTGCAGCACGATCGGCGCGACCACACAGCAGCCGCGCCCGCGCCGCCGCAGCCCGGCGACCCGGCCGGTCTGCACCTTGTCGAAGGCGGTCTCCACCCAGGCGTCGGGCTCCCCGCCGCCCGCCCACTGCTCGTGCAGGAACTCGGTGATCTCCGGGAACTGGTGCACGGGATACGTCTCGGAGTCCGGGAACTCCTCCTCCCCCGCCGCCCGTTCCCCCGCGTTCACCAGGACGCGCAGGCGCCCGTGGTCCCGCTCCCAGACCGAGAGCGCCGCGAAGCTGCCGCCGAGCGCCTCGCAGGCACCCAGCGCCGCGGCCCTCCAGAACTCCCGCGGGGTGTGCGCCGCCGCCATCGCCTGCGCCAGCGCCACCACGGCCCGCAGCCGCACGTCCTCACCCATTCCTCCAGCTTAGGGAGGTTTGATCCATTTTCCCTTTCGAGACGTCACAGAAAGTTACATATAGTGAAAATCAGGACGCAATCGGGACAAATGAGGAAGCCGGCCGAGGCGGTGAGGTGCGGGGGCGGGCTACTCCCCCGGCCAGTTCGGCTTCCGCTTCTCGTTGAACGCCGCCACGCCCTCGGCCCGGTCGCCCGAGAAGGCCACCGAGCGCCAGGCCGCGTCCTCGACCTCCAGGCCCGCCCGCAGGTCCAGGCCCTGGCCCAGGCGCATCGCCTTCTTGGCCGCGCGCAGGCCGACCGGCGAGTTCGCCGCGATCCGGCCCGCCAGCTCCAGGGCCCCGGTCCGGGCGTCCTCCGCCAGCACGTCCACCAGGCCCAGCTCGCGCGCCTCGGCCGCCTCCACCCGGCGGGCCGTGAAGACCAGCTCCGCCGCGCGGGCCGCGCCCACCCGGCGCGGCAGCAGCTGCGTACCGCCGCCGCCGGGGATGACGCCCACGGAGACCTCGGGCAGGCCGACCACGGCGGTCGCGTCGGCGACGATCACGTCGCAGGCCAGCGCCAGCTCGAAGCCGCCGCCGAGGGCGAAGCCGTGCACGGCGGCGACGGTCGGCATGGGCAGCTCCAGGACGCCCGTGTACGCCGCGCGGGCGGTCGGCCGCTGCCGGACCAGGTCGGCGTCGCTGAAGGAGTTGCGCTCCTTGAGGTCGGCGCCGACGCAGAAGGCCCGGTCGTTCGAGGAGGTCAGCACGGTGACGCGGACGGCGGGGTCGGCGGCGAGCGCGTCGCAGGCGGCACCGAGGGAGCGGGCCATCTCGGAGGAGACCGCGTTCATCGCCTTGGGCCGGTCGAGGACGAGCTCGGCGACGAATCCCTCCCTACGGACTGCGACGAACTCACCAAAGCGCTGCTCGGACCGCTCCGCCATGACCGCACACCCTCCCGGTTAACGACTGTTCACCGGGATCCTAGGTCGGACGGCGCCCCAGCAGCCAGGGCTCCACGACGCCCAGTCCGCGGACCGGCCGCTGCCACATCGGCTGGAGCGCGAAGCGGTACGTGGCGGGGCGCTCGCCCTCCCGCTCCGCGCGGGCGGCCTCCTCGGCCGCCTTGGCCTCGGAGACGGGCGCCTCGCCGGTCCTGGTCAGCTCCTCGGCGAAGGCGCTGTCGACCAGGACGGCGTCCTTGGGGGCTATCGAGGTGAGCCTGCTGGCCAGGTTGACCGTGGTGCCGAAGACATCGCCCATCCGGGTCGTCACCGTGCCGAAGGCGATGCCGACGCGCAGCGCGGGCATCGTCTCGTCGTGGCTGAGCGTCTCGATCAGGCGCAGCGCGATCTCGGCGGCGGTCCCGGCGTCGTCGGCGGCGTACAGGACCTCGTCGCCGAGGGTCTTGATGAGCCGGCCGCCGTGCGCGGCGACCAGGTCGGCGCAGGTGGTCTCGAACGCCTCGACGAGCTCGCCGAGCTCCTCCTCCTCCAGGCGGCGGGTGAGCCGGGTGAAGCCGACGAGGTCCGCGAAGCCGACCGCGAGCCGCCGGTCGACCATCTCCTCGTCGTCGGCGGCCTGCACGACCCGCCCGGTGGCGGCGGCGAGCTGGCGGCGCCACACGTAGATCAGGAACTCCTCCAGCTCGGGCAGGAGCAGCTCGACCAGGGGGTACGTGACCTCGGTGCGGGTCATGCCGGGCTCGGGCGGCTCGGTCAGGCCCTCCAGGAAGGAGTCGATCTGCCACTCGGCCAGGCGCGCGGTGGTCTGCCCGGTGGAGCGGGCGACCTGGACGGCCATCGGCTCGCTGAGCAGCCCGGCCTCGACGAGACCGGCGAGCCGGCGCAGGGCGAGGACGTCGGCCTCGGTGAGCGCCTTGGCCTGGCCGATGTCGGCGAAGCCCATGGCGCGCCAGAAGCGGGAGGCGAGCTCCATGGAGACGCCGGCGGTGCGGGCGGCCTGGAAGGGGGTGTAGCGGCGGTCGGCGCCCAGGATGAGCTGTTCGAGGCGGATCGCCAGCGGGTCGTCGGTCGGCTCGGCCGTGTGGTCGACGACGTGGTGGGGGGTGGGGTACGCGGAGGGTTCCGGCGCCGGTCCGGCCGGCCCGGCCGGTTCGGCCACGCCGCCGCCGCTCGCGTCGTCGACGGTCACCGGCCGCCTCCTGCCCGTTCCCTGCCCACTGTCCTGCCGTTCTGTCGCGTGGCAGGCGCGCACGACCGCGCCCCACGAATCGGGCTCCACGATACGACAGGTGTGTGCTGGCTCACGCCCGAACCGGCCGCCACCCGGGGTGACCGACCGGTTCGGACGCGCCGCGCGTCCGGGGCCGGGTCAGCCGGCCGCGCGCAGGTGGACGATGTCGCCCGCCGCGACGGCCTCGGTGCCGCCGCCCTCGGTGGCGACGACCAGGCGTCCGTCGCCGTCCACGCCGACGGCCTCGCCCTCCAGCTTCCGCTCGCCGGGCAGCTCGGCGCGGACCCGGCGGCCGAGGGTGGCGCAGCGCTCTTCGTACGCGGCCAGGAGCCCGGAGGCGGCCGGGTCGCCGCCCGCCCGCACCCACGCCCCGTACCACTGCTCCAGGGAGCGCAGGACGGCCCGCAGCAGGGTGTCGCGGTCGGTGGAGACGGCGTCGGCGAGGAGCAGGGAGCCGGCCGCGGGGACGGGGAGCTCGTCCGGGCGCAGGCTGACGTTGAGGCCGAGGCCGACCACCACGCCGTCGGCGCCGGCCCGCTCGGCGAGGATGCCGCCGGTCTTGCGCTCCTCGCCCGCGACACGCACCAGCAGGTCGTTGGGCCACTTGAGGGTCAGGTCGGCCCCGGCGGCCTTCGACAGGCCGGTGGCGGCGGCGACGCCGGTGAGCAGCGGGAGCCAGCCCCAGCGGTGCACGGGCACGTCGGGCTTGAGCAGCACGGAGAGGAAGAGCCCGGAGCGGGCGGGGGCGGTCCAGGCGCGGTCGAGCCGGCCGCGCCCGGAGGTCTGCTCCTCGGCGACGAGCACCGCGCCCTCGGGCAGCGCGTCGGCGCGGGCGGCCAGGTCGGTGTTGGTGGAGCCGGTGGACTCGACCACGTCGAGGGAGGTCCACAGCCCGTCGGGGAGGACGAGCGCGTGGCGCAGGGCGGGCGCGTTGAGCGGCGGCCGGTCGAGGTCGGACCAGCGCCCCGCGGAGCCTTGGGAGGACGTCATGCAAGCCAGCGTAGGTGTGGCAAACGCCGCACTGCCGAACCGTATCGGCGCCGATACGCTACGGGTCAGTAGCTCAGCAGTAGCCCATTCGTAGTCAACGAACCCCCCGTGACCAGGCAGGGAGCCGCATCCCGATGTCCGAGCCGGCAGAGCACGACGAGATCGACATTCACACGACCGCGGGCAAGATCGCGGACCTGCAGCGCCGGATCGGCGAGGCGACGCACGCCGGTTCCGGACGGGCGGTCGAGAAGCAGCACGCGAAGGGCAAGCTGACCGCGCGCGAGCGGATCGCCCTGCTGCTCGACGAGGGTTCGTTCGTGGAGCTGGACGAGCTGGCCCGGCACCGGTCCACCAACTTCGGGCTGGAGAAGAACCGCCCGTACGGCGACGGCGTCGTGACCGGTTACGGCACGGTCGACGGGCGTCCGGTGGCCGTCTTCTCGCAGGACTTCACGGTCTTCGGCGGCGCCCTCGGCGAGGTCTACGGCCAGAAGATCATCAAGGTGATGGACTTCGCGCTGAAGACCGGCTGCCCGGTCATCGGCATCAACGACTCCGGCGGCGCCCGCATCCAGGAGGGCGTCAGCGCGCTCGGCATGTACGGCGAGATCTTCCGCCGCAACACCCACGCCTCCGGGGTGATCCCGCAGATCTCGCTGGTCGTCGGCCCCTGCGCGGGCGGCGCGGTCTACTCGCCCGCGATCACCGACTTCACGGTGATGGTCGACCAGACCTCGCACATGTTCATCACGGGCCCGGACGTCATCAAGACCGTGACCGGCGAGGACGTCGGCTTCGAGGAGCTGGGCGGGGCGCGCACCCACAACACCACCTCGGGTGTCGCGCACCACATGGCGGGCGACGAGAAGGACGCGATCGAGTACGTCAAGTCCCTGCTGTCCTACCTGCCTTCGAACAACCTCTCCGAGCCGCCCGCCTTCCCGGAGACGGCCGAGACCGAGGCGACCGACGAGGACCGCGAGCTCGACACGCTCATCCCGGACTCGGCGAACCAGCCGTACGACATGCACACGGTCATCGAGCACGTCCTGGACGAGGGCGAGTTCCTGGAGACCCAGGCGATGTTCGCGCCGAACATCCTGACCGGCTTCGGCCGCGTCGAGGGCTTCCCGGTCGGCGTGGTCGCCAACCAGCCGATGCAGTTCGCCGGCTGCCTCGACATCGACGCGAGCGAGAAGGCCGCGCGCTTCGTGCGCACCTGCGACGCCTTCAACATCCCGGTGCTCACCTTCGTCGACGTGCCGGGCTTCCTGCCGGGGGTGGACCAGGAGTACGGCGGCATCATCCGGCGCGGCGCGAAGCTGATCTACGCGTACGCCGAGGCCACCGTCCCGATGATCACGGTCATCACCCGCAAGGCGTTCGGCGGCGCCTACGACGTGATGGGCTCCAAGCACCTGGGCGCCGACCTCAACCTGGCCTGGCCGACCGCGCAGATCGCCGTCATGGGCGCGCAGGGCGCGGTCAACATCCTGCACCGCCGCGCGATCGCGGAGGCCGAGGAGGCCGGCACGGCGGACGCGGAGCGGGCGCGGCTGATCCAGGAGTACGAGGACGCCCTGCTCAACCCGTACATCGCGGCCGAGCGCGGCTACATCGACGGGGTGATCCCGCCGTCCGACACCCGCCCGCAGATCGTGAAGGGCCTGCGTCAGCTGCGGACGAAGCGGGAATCCCTGCCCCCGAAGAAGCACGGCAACATCCCGCTCTAAACGCGCTGTCCAGTCGCCGTCCGATCGCTGGGAGGGACACCGGCATGATCAGAGTCGTACGAGGAAATCCGACCCCCGAGGAGCTGGCCGCCGCACTGGCGGTGGTCCAGGCCCGGGCCGCGGCCACGGCGGCGGCGGCCGCCGCGGGCGGCGGCCCGCGCACCCCGGAGGGCTGGTCGGACCCCGCCCGGATCGCCCGCGAGCTGCCCCACCGGCCGGGCCCGCGCGCGTGGGCGCGGTCCTACTGGCCCGCCTGAGCCCGGGCGCGGACCGGGGCCCGTCCGGCACATCGCACGGGACGCTTGAGTACCCGTACTCAGGCGCCCCGGCCGCCGGGGCAGCAGGATCGGGACCATGCTGTGGTCCGACCCGAAGAACGAGCCGCCGAAGGACATGCGCGACATGCAGGCGATGCTGCGCCGCGCGGGCGTGCTGCTGGGATGCGCCATGGTGGTGCTGATGCTCGTGCTCAGCGGGCGCTGAGGGCGCGCGGGCGCTGAGGGCGCGCGGCGGGCCGGAAGCCCGCCCGGCGGCCCGCCCGCTCGCGCGCGGCACCCGCCCGGGGCGCTCGCTACGCTGCCCCCATGACTGCTGACCGCCGCCGTGTCGTCCTCGCCTCCGCCTCCCCCGCCCGCCTCGGGCTGCTCCGCCAGGCGGGGCTCGCCCCCGAGGTGATCGTGAGCGGCGTCGACGAGACCAGGACGCACGCCCCGACCCCGGCCGAACTGGCCCTCGCCCTCGCCGAGGCCAAGGCCGCCCACGTCGCCGCCCGCCCCGAGGCCGCCGGCGCGCTGGTCATCGGCTGCGACTCGGTCCTGGAGCTCGACAGGCAGGCCCTCGGCAAGCCCGCCGACGCCGCCGAGGCCACCGCCCGCTGGCAGGCCATGCGCGGCCGGGTCGGCATCCTCCAGACCGGCCACTGCGTGTACGACACGACGGCCAAGCGCTACGAGTCGGCCACCGCCTCCACCGTCGTCCGCTTCGGCAGCCCGAGCGACGCCGAGATCGCCGCGTACGTCGCCAGCGGCGAACCGCTGCACGTGGCGGGCGCGTTCACGCTCGACGGGCGCTCGGCTCCCTTCATCGAGGGCATCGACGGCGACCCGGGCAACGTGATCGGCCTGTCCCTGCCGCTGCTGCGCACCCTGCTGGCGAAGCTGGACGTGTCCATCACGGACCTCTGGGTCTGAGCCTTCCCGTGCGGAGGGCGCGGGCCGGGGGGCCTCAGGCGGGCGCCGGGGCCCCCTCCTTCGCCGCCCCGGGCTCCCCGTACGCCACGAGCGTCAGCACGATCAGCCCGACGACGAGCATCATGAACGCGAAGGCCCCCCAGCCCAGCAGACCGACCGTCACCGCGCCCAGCACGCCGTGCACCACGGCGCAGCCGATCAGCAGCGCCCGGCCCGCGCGGCCGGGGCGGCGGTCGCGGAGGGCGGCGATCAGCGGGACGAGGCCGCAGAGCAGCAGCAGCGCCCCGGAGCCGAGGCCGAGCGCCCAGGTCCCGGCGTACATCGCGTCGGGGTGGAGCCCGTCGAGGGACATCGACTGGGCCTTCACGAAGCGCGCCATCACGGCGTTGAGGGCGACGATGCCGGGCGCTTCGAGGAAGAGCACGGCGGCCGTCACGAGCGCTATCGGTCTTCGGGCCACCTCGGCCACCCCCTGAATGCGGCTGTTACCTCCGGTACGAACAACAGGGCGAAGGCTACTGGCCGGTAAATCCCCGGACAAGGGTTCGCGCGCCCGGACGGGCGGACGCCACTCGGGCAAAGAATGGCTGAGCCATTCGTAGGGACTCCACAAAGAAACCCGTTTGGCGACTGGTCACGCGAACAGAGACCTGCGCCACACCTCGGGGCTACTGTGCCGTAAAGAAACCCTGCGTACCGTGGTGCGACAAGGGATTTCACGACCCGAGCGCGCCTCGTATCACGCTCCGTGTGGGCAAGCTCACCACTGGGGACGGGTCGAAAGGCCGTGTCGGCAGTCCCTAAACTCAGCTTGTTTCAAGGAGGGAGCCATCGTGCGCAAGGTGCTCATCGCCAACCGTGGCGAAATCGCTGTCCGCGTCGCCCGGGCCTGCCGGGACGCCGGGATCGCCAGCGTAGCCGTCTACGCCGATCCGGACCGGGACGCTCTGCACGTCCGCGCGGCCGACGAGGCGTTCGCCCTGGGCGGTGACACCCCGGCCACCAGCTACCTGGACATGGCCAAGGTGCTCCAGGCAGCGGCCGACTCCGGTGCCGACGCGATCCACCCGGGCTACGGCTTCCTCTCCGAGAACGCCGAGTTCGCCCAGGCCGTCCTCGACGCCGGCCTCACCTGGATCGGCCCGCCGCCGCAGGCCATCCGCGACCTCGGCGACAAGGTCGCCGCGCGCCACATCGCGCAGCGCGCGGGCGCGCCGCTGGTCGCCGGCACCCCGGACCCGGTCTCGGGCGCCGACGAGGTCGTCGCCTTCGCCGAGGAGCACGGCCTGCCGATCGCGATCAAGGCCGCCTTCGGCGGCGGCGGCCGCGGCCTGAAGGTCGCCCGCACCCTCGAAGAGGTGCCGGAGCTCTACGACTCGGCCGTCCGCGAGGCCGTCGCCGCCTTCGGCCGCGGCGAGTGCTTCGTCGAGCGCTACCTGGACAAGCCGCGGCACGTCGAGACCCAGTGCCTCGCCGACACCCACGGCAACGTGGTGGTCGTCTCCACCCGTGACTGCTCCCTCCAGCGCCGCCACCAGAAGCTGGTCGAGGAGGCCCCGGCGCCGTTCCTGTCGGAGGCTCAGAACGCCGAGCTGTACGCGGCGTCCAAGGCCATCCTGAAGGAGGCCGGCTACGTCGGCGCGGGCACCGTCGAGTTCCTGGTCGGCGTCGACGGCACGATCTCCTTCCTGGAGGTCAACACCCGCCTCCAGGTGGAGCACCCGGTCACCGAGGAGGTCACCGGCCTCGACCTGGTCCGCGAGATGTTCCGCATCGCCGACGGCGAGGAGCTCGGCTACGGCGACCCCGAGATCCGCGGCCACTCCTTCGAGTTCCGCATCAACGGCGAGGACCCGGGCCGCAACTTCCTCCCGGCGCCCGGCACCGTCACCCTCTTCGCCCCGCCGACCGGCCCCGGTGTCCGCCTGGACGCGGGTGTCGAGTCCGGCTCGGTCATCGGCCCGGCCTGGGACTCGCTGCTCGCGAAGCTGATCGTCACCGGCGCCACCCGCGAGCAGGCGCTCCAGCGCGCCGCCCGCGCGCTCGCCGAGTTCAAGGTCGAGGGCATGGCCACGGCCATCCCGTTCCACCAGGCCGTCGTGGTCGACCCGGCGTTCACCGCCGACCCGTTCCGCATCCACACCCGGTGGATCGAGACGGAGTTCGTCAACGAGATCAAGCCCTTCGCCCCGGCCGGCGCGGACGCCGACGAGGACGAGAGCGGTCGCGAGACGATCGTCGTCGAGGTCGGCGGCAAGCGCCTGGAGGTCTCCCTCCCGTCCTCGCTCGGCATGTCGCTGGCCCGCACCGGCCTGGCCGCCGGCGCCAAGCCGAAGCGCCGCGCCGCGAAGAAGTCGGGCCCGACCGCCTCCGGCGACACCCTCGCCTCCCCGATGCAGGGCACCATCGTCAAGGTGGCCGTCGAGGAGGGCCAGGAGGTCAAGGAGGGCGACCTGATCGTCGTCCTGGAGGCCATGAAGATGGAGCAGCCGCTGAACGCGCACCGCTCCGGCACGGTCAAGGGCCTCTCCGCCGCGGTGGGCGCCTCGATCACCTCGGGCGCCGCGATCTGCGAGATCAAGGACTGATCCGAGGACGGATCCAAGGACGGATCCAAGGACGCGAACCGGGCCCCTGACCACGGGGTACGGTACGAAGGGCCCGGGGCGACGACCGCCCGCGGGCCCTTCGTGTCACCCGCCCCCGGCCCAAGGAGTACGGATGCGAGCCGACGCGCGCCGGAACCACGAGCGGCTGCTCACCGAGGCCCGCGCCGCGTTCACCGCGCACGGGACGGACGCGTCCCTGGAGGACATCGCGCGGCGCGCCGGGGTCGGCATCGGCACGCTCTACCGGCACTTCCCCAACCGCGAGGCGCTGCTCGGCGCCGTCTTCCAGGACGCCCTGGCGGCCCTGCTGCGCCACTCCGCGGAGCTGGCGGGCGCGCCGGAGCCGCGGGCGGCGCTGGTGGCGTGGCTGCGCGCCCTGATCACCCACGCGGGTGAGTACCGGGGGCTGGCCATCGCCCTCATGTCGGCTTCCCGGGACCGGAGTTCGGCGCTGGCCGCGTGCGGGGAGCCGCTGCGGGCGGCGGGCAGCGAGCTGCTGGTGCGCGCCCAGCGGGCGGGCGCGGTGCGCGCGGAGGTGGCGATCGGCGACCTGGTCCAGCTGACCAACGCGATCGCGCTGGCCGCCGAACGCTCGCCGGAGGACCCGGAGCTGGCGGACCGGCTGCTGTCCCTGGCCGTCCACGGCATCACGACCTGAGCGGACGGGGGCGCCGGACGGCGGGCAGCGGGGCGGCGGCACCGGACGGCGGACAGCGGGGCGACGAACAGCGGGCGGGGACAGCGGCACCGGTGCAGGGGCACCGGACAGCAGGCCACGGCGCCGGACGGCGGCACCCGGAGCCCACGGGCCCCGGCGGTCGGCACCCGTGCCGTCCGGCCGCTCAGCGCCGCCGCATGTCCGCGACCCGCACCGGCCGTTCGGGGGCGAGCACCTCGCCGAGGCCGCCCGGGCCGCCGGGACCGCCCGGGCCGCCGCGGAACTGCCCGCCCGGGACCCGCCCGCGCTGTCCCGGCAGCGGGACGTCACGGCGCGGGCGACCGCCCGGGGGGTGCTGGTCGCCCCCGTGGCCCAGGCCCGTGCCGGCGACCGCGATCTGCACGCCCTGGTCGGCCAGGGCCTGGAGCTCGGTGGCGGCGCGCTCGTCGTGGGCGGGCGGCTCGTCGGTGACCAGGCGGGTGATCACGTCGGTCGGCACCGTCTGGAACATGGTGTCGGTGCCGAGCTTGGTGTGGTCGGCGAGGACCACCACCTCCGCCGCCGCCTGCACCAGCGCCCGGTCCACGCTCGCGGAGAGCATGTTCGAGGTGGACAGGCCGCGCTCGGCGGTCAGCCCGCTGCCGGACAGGAAGGCCCGGGAGACCCGCAGCCCCTGGAGCGACTGCTCGGCCCCGCTGCCCACCAGCGCGTAGTTGGAGCCGCGCAGGGTGCCGCCGGTCATGACGACCTCCACCCGGTTGGCGTGGGCGAGGGCCTGGGCGACCAGCAGCGAGTTGGTGACGACGGTGAGCCCGGGCACCCGGGCGAGCCGGCGCGCCAGCTCCTGCGTGGTGGTGCCGGCGCCGACGACGATGGCCTCGCCCTCGTCGACGAGGCTCGCGGCCATGTCGGCGATGGCGGTCTTCTCGGCGGTCGCGAGATGGGATTTCTGCGGGAAGCCGGATTCGCGCGTGAATCCGCCCGGCAGCACCGCACCGCCGTGGCGGCGGTCGAGGAGTCCTTCTGCCTCCAGCGCCCGCACGTCTCGCCGTACGGTCACTTCTGAGGTCTGGACGACGCGGGCGAGCTCGCGGAGCGATACGGCTCCATTGGCGCGCACCATTTCGAGGATCAACTGGCGACGTTCTGCAGCGAACACGAAACTGACAGTAACGTGATCGGCCGATGATTTTCAGCACTATGCGCCGAATTGCAGAAGATGCACACAAGCGGGGTCCCCAAGTGGTATGGGAGACCCCGCCGTTGTCCCGAGTTGCCGGGGGTTGTCCGACCAGGCGAACCGTTCCCGCAGGCGGGAAGGGTTCCGGCCGGGCTCGGACAGGGCCCTTACGCCTCGCCCGCGGCCTTTCGGGTGTGCAACTGCCGTGCCACTTCCGCGATCGAGCCCGACAGGGAGGGGTACACGGTGAAAGCATTTGCGATCTGTTCGACGGTCAGATTGTTGTCGACCGCGATCGAGATCGGGTGGATCAGCTCGCTCGCACGGGGGGCGACGACACAGCCACCGACCACGATGCCGGTGCCCGGACGGCAGAAGATCTTCACGAAGCCGTCCCGGATGCCCTGCATCTTCGCGCGGGGGTTGCGCAGCAGCGGCAGCTTGACGACCCGGGCGTCGATCTTGCCCGCGTCCACGTCCGCCTGGGTGTAGCCGACGGTGGCGATCTCCGGGTCGGTGAAGACGTTGGAGGAGACCGTCTTCAGGTTCAGCGGGGCCACCGCGTCGCCCAGGAAGTGGTACATCGCGATCCGGCCCTGCATGGCGGCGACCGAGGCGAGCGCGAAGACGCCCGTGACGTCACCGGCCGCGTACACGCCGGGGGCGGAGGTGCGGGAGACCTTGTCGGTCCAGATGTGACCGGAGTCCTTCAGCCGGACCCCGGCCTCCTCCAGGCCCATGCCGGCCGAGTTCGGGATGGCGCCGACGGCCATCAGGCAGTGCGTGCCGGAGATGACCCGGCCGTCCGACAGGGTGACCTCGACCCGGTCGCCGACCCGCTTGGCGGACTCCGCGCGGGAGCGCGCCATGACGTTCATGCCGCGGCGCCGGAAGACGTCCTCCAGGACGGCGGCGGCGTCGGGGTCCTCGCCCGGCAGCACGCGGTCGCGGGAGGAGACCAGGGTGACCCGGGAGCCGAGCGCCTGGTAGGCGCCGGCGAACTCGGCGCCGGTGACGCCGGAGCCGACCACGATGAGCTCCTCGGGGAGCTCGCCGAGGTCGTAGACCTGGGTCCAGTTCAGGATCCGCTCGCCGTCCGGCTGGGCGTCGGGCAGCTCGCGCGGGTGGCCGCCGGTGGCGATCAGGACCGCGTCGGCGGTGAGGGTCTCCTCGCTGCCGTCGGCGGCGGTGACGATCACCTGGCGGGAGCCGTCCATGGCCTGCCGCCCGGAGAGCCGCCCGCGCCCGCGCAGCACCCGGGCGCCGGCCCGGGTGACGGAGGCGGTGATGTCGTGCGACTGGGCGAGCGCCAGGCGCTTCACCCGCCGGTTCACCTTGCCCAGGTCCACGCCGACCACCCGGGCCGCCTGCTCCACGTGCGGGGTGTCGTCGGCGACGATGATGCCCAGCTCCTCGTACGAGGAGTCGAAGGTGGTCATCACCTCGGCCGTGGCGATCAGGGTCTTGGAGGGGACGCAGTCGGTCAGGACGGACGCGCCGCCGAGACCGTCGCAGTCGACGACGGTCACCTCCGCGCCGAGTTGGGCGCCCACGAGGGCCGCCTCGTAGCCGCCGGGTCCGCCGCCGATGATCACGATCCGGGTCACTGGGATCTACGCCTCGCGCTCTCGTTCTGCTGCCGGGGGGTCCCCCCGCTGGGATGCAGTGCGTACGCCATTGTCCCGCACGCTTCAAGTGCGTACCCCATTCTCCCGTACCGGCCCGGCGGGCACGCGGCGGGGGCGTACCGACGGGTCACCGGCCCCGGGGGCCGTCGCGGCCGGGGCCCCTACCACGGACTTCGTCATGCACCCCGCCCCCTCCCGTACCCTCGATCCCATGTCGCTCTACGCCGCCTACGCCGGCAACCTCGACGCGCGGCTCATGACCCGCCGCGCTCCGCACTCGCCGCTGCGCGGCACCGGCTGGCTGAACGGCTGGCGGCTGACCTTCGGCGGGGAGCAGATGGGGTGGGAGGGCGCGCTGGCCACCATCGTGGAGGCGCCGCGCTCCCAGGTCTTCGTCGCGCTGTACGACCTCGCCCCGATGGACGAGGACTCGCTGGACCGCTGGGAGGGCGTCGGCCTCGACATCTACCGGCGGATGCGGGTGCGGGTGCACACCCTGGACGGCGAGGAGCCGGCCTGGGTGTACGTGCTGAACGCGTACGAGGGCGGGCTGCCGTCCGCCCGCTACCTGGGCGAGGTCGCCGACGCGGCGGAGTCCGCCGGGGCGCCGCACGACTACGTGATGGAGCTGCGCAAGCGCCCGTGCTGACACGGGGCGCCGGGGCGCGCCCCGGCCCGCCGGTCGCCGCGCCGTCGCCGCACGCCCCGTCGCGGTCCTCGGCACGCCCTGCGTCGCGATCTTCGTCGGAAACGACAAGACAACGATCGCAGGTCCGTCCGCAACGTCATCTACGCGCGTAGGGATTCTCCGGCTAGGCTGCTGCGCGTAACAAATACGCGTACCAAACCCGTCCGGGGCTCCCCTCGGACCCCCCTCCCCGAGGCGAGAGAGTCAGTGAACGCAACTGCCACCCCGTACGAGGCCGCCGAGGCCGCTGCCGCCCGCCTTCGCGAGCTGACCGGAGTCGAGAAGCACGACGTCGTCCTGGTCATGGGATCCGGCTGGGCACCGGCCGTCGACGCCCTGGGCGCCCCCGAGGCCGAGTTCCCGGTCACCGAGCTCCCCGGCTTCCCGCCGCCGGCCGTCGAGGGCCACGGCGGCAAGGTCCGCTCGTACAAGATCGGTGACAAGCGGGTCCTGGTCTTCCTCGGCCGCACCCACTACTACGAGGGCCGCGGCGTCGCCTCCGTCGTCCACGGCGTGCGCACCGCCGTCGCCGCGGGCTGCGACACCGTCGTGCTGACCAACGGCTGCGGCGGCCTGCGCGAGGGCATGCGCCCCGGGCAGCCGGTCCTGATCAGCGACCACCTGAACCTGACGGCCGCCTCGCCGATCGTGGGCGCCAACTTCGTCGACCTCACCGACCTGTACTCGCCGCGGCTGCGCGCGCTGTGCAAGGAGGTCGACGAGACGCTGGAGGAGGGCGTCTACGTCCAGTTCCCCGGCCCGCACTACGAGACCCCGGCCGAGATCAACATGGTCCGCGTCATGGGCGGCGACCTGGTCGGCATGTCCACCGTCCTGGAGGCCATCGCGGCCCGCGAGGCGGGCGCCGAGGTCCTGGGCATCTCCCTCGTCACCAACCTGGCCGCGGGCCTGTCGGGCGAGCCGCTGAACCACGAAGAGGTCCTCCAGGCGGGCCGTGACTCGGCCGCGCGCATGGGCGAGCTCCTGACCCGCGTGCTCGACCGCATCTGAGTCCGTAACCGGCGGCGGAGCCCCGGTTCGGGAAGGGGCGGGGCGGGGAACAGCTCCAGCGGCCCGCCCCGCTCCGCCCCGCCGCCCGCCCGCCGCCATCGCCCCGAAAGGCACACCGTGACGCAGGAAGACGACCTCCTCGCCCGGGCCCACGCCTGGCTCGCCGAGGACCCCGACGCCGAGACCCGCGAGGAGCTCGCGAAGCTCCTCGACGCGGGCGCGACCGAAGAGCTCGCCGAGCGCTTCGCCGGCACGCTCCAGTTCGGCACCGCCGGCCTGCGCGGCGAGCTGGGCGCCGGCCCGATGCGGATGAACCGCGCCGTGGTCATCCGCGCCGCCGCCGGCCTCGCCGCGTACCTCAAGGCGAAGGGCGAGAGCGGCGGCCTGGTCGTCATCGGCTACGACGCCCGCTACAAGTCCGCCGACTTCGCCCGCGACACCGCCGCCGTGATGACCGGCGCCGGGCTGCGCGCCGCGGTGCTGCCGCGCCCGCTGCCGACGCCCGTCCTGGCGTACGCCATAAGGCACCTGGGCGCCGTCGCCGGTGTCGAGGTGACCGCCAGCCACAACCCGCCGCGCGACAACGGCTACAAGGTGTACCTGGGCGACGGCTCGCAGATCACCCCGCCGGCCGACGTGGAGATCGCCGCCGAGATCGACGCGGTGCGCGCGCTCGCCGACGTGCCGCGCCCCGAGTCCGGCTGGGAGACCCTCGGCGACGAGGTCCTGGAGGCGTACCTGGCGCGTACGGACGCGGTGCTGACCCCGGGCTCCCCGCGCGGCGCGCGGACCGTCTACACGGCCATGCACGGCGTCGGCAAGGACGTCCTGACGGCCGCCTTCGCCCGGCACGGCTTCCCGGCGCCGGTGCTGGTCGCCGCGCAGGCGGAGCCGGACCCGGCCTTCCCGACGGTCGCGTTCCCGAACCCGGAGGAGCCGGGGGCCATGGACCTCGCCTTCGAGACGGCGCGGGCGGCGGAGCCGGACCTCGTGATCGCCAACGACCCGGACGCGGACCGCTGCGCGGTGGCCGTGCCCGACGCGTCCGCCGAGGGCGGCTGGCGGATGCTGCGCGGCGACGAGGTCGGCGCGCTGCTCGCGGCACACCTGGTGCACAAGGGCGCCCGGGGCGTGTTCGCCGAGTCGATCGTGTCGTCCTCGCTGCTCGGCCGGATCGCGGAGGCGGCGGGTGTCGGCTACGAGGAGACGCTGACCGGCTTCAAGTGGATCGCCCGCGTCGAGGGCCTGCGGTACGGCTACGAGGAGGCGCTGGGCTACTGCGTCGACCCCGAGGGCGTCCGCGACAAGGACGGCGTCACGGCGGCGCTGCTCGTCGCCGAGCTGGCCTCGGTGCTCAAGGAGCAGGACCGCACCCTGACCGACCTGCTGGACGACCTGGCGGTGGCCCACGGGCTGCACGCCACGGACCAGCTCTCGGTGCGGGTGCAGGACCTGAGCATCATCGCCAACGCGATGGCGGCGCTGCGCGAGAACCCGCCGGTGCGCCTCGCGGGCCTCACCGTCGTCTCGGCGGAGGACCTGACGAAGGGCACCGAGTCGCTGCCCCCGACGGACGGCCTGCGCTACCACCTGGAGGGCGACTACAAGGCCCGGGTGATCGTGCGCCCCTCCGGCACCGAGCCGAAGATCAAGTGCTACCTGGAGGTCGTGGTCCCGGTCGGCGGCGCGGACGAGCTGGCGACGGCCCGCGCGACCGGCGCCGACGTGCTGGCCGCGCTCAAGAAGGACCTGGCCGAGGCCGCGGGCCTGTAGCGGCGGGAGCCCCGCCGGAGGGCCCGTACGGAATCGTTTCCGTACGGGCCCTCCGGCGTTCCCCGGCCCGCGTCCCGCCGGGCTCCCCCTTCGGGTGAACCGGGTACGGCAGGTGACGTAACCCGCGCCCCGCGCGGAGGCGGCCGGGGCGAGGGTGACCCGGTGCCCCCGGTGCCCTCCCGGCTGACCCCCCGCCGCGCCGTGCCCGCCGCGCGCGGGCCCGTGCCGCCGCCCCGCCGGCTGCCCCGGCTGCTGCGCCGCCGCCCGCCGGGCCCGCCGCCCGGCCCGCTGCCGGGCGCGCTGCGGCGGGCGGCCCCGGCGCTGCTCGGCTATCTGGCCGTGCGGCTGCTCGGCCTCCTGGTGCTGGCCCGCTGGGCGCACCTGAAGGGCCACGGGGTGTGGCCGACGCTGGCGACCTCCTGGGACTCGGGCTGGTACCTGGACATCGCCGCGCACGGCTACGACCGGGCCCTCGGCCCGCCCGGCGACCACGACAACCTGGCCTTCTTCCCGCTGTACCCGCTGCTGGTCAGGGCCCTGTCGGCCGTCGCCCCGGGCTCGGCCGCCTCGGCGGGCCTGGGGCTGGCCTGGGGCTGCTCGCTGCTCGCCGCCTGGGGCGTCTTCGCCGTCGGCGACCGGCTGCACGGGCGCCGTACGGGGACGCTGCTGGCGGTGCTGTGGGGGGCGCTGCCGGTCGCGGCGGTGCAGTGGATGGGGTACACCGAGTCGCTGTTCACGGCGCTGGCCGCGTGGGCGCTGTACGCGGTGCTGCGCGGGCGCTGGGCGTGGGCCGCGGGCCTGGCGGTGGCGGCGGGGCTGACCCGGCCGACCGGGGTCGCGGTGGCGGCGGCGGTGGCGGCGGGCGCCCTGCTCGCGGCGCGGCGCGGGGAGCGGCGGGCCTGGGCGGCGGTGTGCGCGGCGCCGCTGGGCTGGCTCGGCTACGTGGCCTGGGTGGCGGCGCGGCTGGGCCGCCGGGACGGCTACTTCGCGGTGCAGCGGCGGTGGGGCAACGAGTGGGACGGCGGGGCGACCACCCTCCGGCTGCTGCGCGGCGTGCTGGTCTACGCGCGCGGGCCCTCGCTGTTCCTGGTCGTGGTCTCGCTGGTGCTGGTGGTGTCGGCGGGCCTGTTCCTGCTGGCGCTCGCGGACCGCCAGCCGCTCCCGCTGCTGGTCTTCTCCGGTGTGCTGCTGCTGGTGGTGCTGGGCAGCGGCGGCGTCTACTTCCCGCGCGCCCGCTTCCTGCTCCCGGCCTTCCCGCTGCTGCTCCCCCTGGCGCGGGGCCTGGCCGGGTCCCGCCCGGCGGCGCGGACCCTGGCGCTCGCGGCGGCGGCCCTGTCCTCGGCGTGGCTGGGCGCCCACATGCTGCTGGTGTGGCCGGGACCGCCGTGAGTCCGGGGCCCGGCCCGGTCGGAGGTGAGCCCGCCGGGACCCGGCCCGCCGAGGGCTCAGCCCGCCCGGCACCCGGCCCGTCGCGGGAGAGCCCGCCGGGGACTCAGCCCGTCCGCGAGCCCGGCCCTCCCGCGAGCCCGCCCCGAAAACTCAGCCCGTCGCCCAGAGGACCACGAGGAGGACGAGGCCGGCGGCGGCCGGGGCCAGTACCTCGTACGCCCAGCGGATGGCGGGGGTGCCCTGCGTCTCGGGGCGGTCGCCGAGCCGCTCGGCCATGTCGCGCAGGTCGGCGACGGTCTGGTCGCTGGGGGCGACCCGGGAGGCCCGGTCGGTGACGTCGGCGGTGGCCGAGGTGCGCCCGTGCGGGTCGTCCTGGGAGGCGCGGGCGGCCTTGCGGGCGGCGCGCTTGCGCTGGCGCAGCGAGACGGGGACGGCCCACAGCTGGTAGGTGGCGCCGTCGCGGGTGAGGACCTCGCTGGAGTAGCCGGCGCGCAGGTCGGCGACGGTGCCCCAGGGCAGCGCGATGGTGCGGAAGGGGTTGCGGATCCGCAGCCGCTCCTCGTTGGCGAAGACGGCGGGGCGGATGGTGAAGGCGACGATCAGCGGGACCACGAGGACCAGCCCGGCGAGCGCCATCCACGGCACGCGGCCCTCGCCGCGCAGCATCGAGTCACCGCCGAGGAGCACGGCGATGACGAGCAGCGTGACCCCGCCCGCGATGCCGAGCGGCGACCGGAAGACCTGGTCGGCGTAGGCGGGCTCGGAGGGCTGCGGGGCGGGCGGCTCGGGGGTCGTCATGCGCCCGATTGTGCCTCAGGGCTCCCCGTTCGGCTCAGGCGGCTCTCGGGCCTGTCGTCACACTCCCGTCTGCCTCGGGGCGGCGTCCCGCCGGTGCCGTACCGGCGCCATGCCGGGGGCATGTGACGGAGTTCACCCGCACCCCCGCGCCCCGTACCCACCTGGGCTTTCGGGCGCTCGTCCGAGCAGGCCCCTGTACAGGCCGCTACGCGCGTAGATATGCTCGACTGGTGACCATGCCCACCACTGCACCCGCAGCACACGCTTTCGCCGACGTGACCGCGTCCGACAGCACGCTGCGCCGCTTCCTCCACGGGCTGCCCGGCGTCGACGCCGTCGGCCTGGAGGCGCGCGCCGCGTCCCTCGGTACCCGCTCGATCAAGACCACGGCCAAGGCCCACGCCATCGACCTGGCCATCTCCATGATCGACCTGACGACGCTCGAAGGCGCGGACACCCCGGGCAAGGTCCGGGCGCTCGCCGCCAAGGCCGTCCTCCCCGACCCGACCGACCGCACCACGCCGACCACGGCCGCCGTCTGCGTCTACCCCGACATGGTGGCCACCGCCAAGGCCGCGCTCGCGGGCTCCGGCGTCAAGGTCGCCTCGGTCGCCACCGCCTTCCCGGCCGGGCGCGCCGCGCTGCCGGTGAAGCTGGCCGACACGGCCGACGCCATCGCGGCGGGCGCCGACGAGATCGACATGGTCATCGACCGTGGCGCCTTCCTCGCCGGGCACTACCTGAAGGTCTACGAGCAGATCGCCGCGATCAAGGCCGAGTGCGGCGACCGCGCGCGGCTGAAGGTGATCTTCGAGACGGGCGAGCTCTCCACGTACGACAACATCCGCCGCGCCTCCTGGCTCGGCATGATGGCCGGCGCGGACTTCATCAAGACCTCGACCGGCAAGGTCGCGGTCAACGCCACCCCCGCCAACACGCTCCTGATGCTGGAGGCCGTGCGCGACTTCCGCGCCCAGACCGGCGTCCAGATCGGCGTGAAGCCCGCGGGCGGCATCCGCAACACCAAGGAAGCCATCAAGTTCCTGGTCCTGGTCAACGAGACCGCCGGCGCGGACTGGCTGGATAACCACTGGTTCCGCTTCGGCGCCTCCAGCCTGCTCAACGACCTGCTGATGCAGCGTCAGAAGCTGGCGACCGGCCGCTACTCCGGCCCCGACTACGTGACGGTGGACTGATCGACATGGCATCTGTATTCGAGTACGCGCCGGCGCCCGAGTCCCGGTCCGTCGTCGACATCGCCCCCTCCTACGGCCTGTTCATCGACGGCGAGTTCGTCGACGCGGCCGACGGCAAGGTCTTCAAGACCGTCTCCCCCTCCACCGAGGAGGTCCTGTCCGAGGTCGCCCAGGCGGGCGCCGAGGACGTGGACCGCGCGGTGAAGGCGGCGCGGAAGGCGTTCGAGAAGTGGTCGGCGCTGCCCGGCTCCGAGCGCGCCAAGTACCTCTTCCGGATCGCCCGGATCATCCAGGAGCGCAGCCGCGAGCTGGCCGTCCTGGAGACCCTGGACAACGGCAAGCCGATCAAGGAGACCCGCGACGCGGACCTCCCGCTGGTCGCCGCGCACTTCTTCTACTACGCGGGCTGGGCCGACAAGCTGGACCACGCCGGCTACGGCGCCGACCCGCGCCCGCTGGGCGTGGCCGGCCAGGTCATCCCGTGGAACTTCCCGCTGCTGATGCTGGCGTGGAAGATCGCCCCGGCCCTCGCGACCGGCAACACGGTCGTCCTGAAGCCGGCCGAGACGACCCCGCTCTCCGCGCTGTTCTTCGCGGACATCTGCCGCCAGGCGGGCCTGCCCAAGGGCGTCGTCAACATCCTTCCGGGGTACGGCGACACGGGCGCCGCCCTGGTCGCGCACCCGGACGTGAACAAGGTCGCCTTCACCGGCTCGACCGCCGTCGGCAAGGCCATCGCGCGCTCCGTCGCGGGCACCGACAAGAAGGTGACCCTGGAGCTGGGCGGCAAGGGCGCCAACATCGTCTTCGACGACGCCCCCGTCGACCAGGCCGTCGAGGGCATCGTCAACGGCATCTTCTTCAACCAGGGCCAGGTCTGCTGCGCGGGCTCGCGCCTGCTGGTCCAGGAGTCGATCCACGACGAGCTGCTGGACTCCCTCAAGCGCCGCCTGAGCACCCTGCGCCTGGGCGACCCGCTCGACAAGAACACCGACATCGGCGCCATCAACTCCGCCGAGCAGCTGGCCCGGATCACCACGCTCGTCGAGCGGGGCGAGACGGAGGGCGCCGAGCGCTGGTCCGCCCCCTGCGAGCTCCCCTCGGCCGGCTACTGGTTCGCCCCGACGCTGTTCACCGGCGTCACCCAGGCGCACACGGTGGCCCGCGACGAGATCTTCGGCCCGGTCCTGTCGGTGCTGACCTTCCGTACCCCCGACGAGGCCGTCGCCAAGGCCAACAACAGCCAGTACGGCCTGTCGGCGGGCATCTGGACGGAGAAGGGCTCCCGCATCCTCGCGGTCGCGAACAAGCTCCGGGCCGGCGTCGTCTGGGCCAACACGTTCAACAAGTTCGACCCGACCTCGCCCTTCGGCGGCTACAAGGAGTCGGGCTTCGGCCGCGAGGGCGGCCGCCACGGCCTGGAGGGCTACCTCGATGTCTGACACGACCCGTCTTGGCGTCTTCAAGACCTACAAGCTGTACGTGGGCGGGAAGTTCCCGCGTTCCGAGAGCGGCCGGGTGTACGAGGTGACCGACTCCAAGGGCAACTGGCTGGCCAACGCGCCGCTCTCGTCCCGCAAGGACGCCCGTGACGCGGTCGTCGCCGCCCGCAAGGCGTTCGGCGGCTGGGCGGGCGCGACCGCGTACAACCGCGGCCAGATCCTCTACCGCGTCGCCGAGATGCTGGAGGGCCGCCGGGACCAGTTCGTCCGCGAGGTCGGCGAGGCCGAGGGCCTGTCGAAGTCGAAGGCGGCGGCGGTCGTCGACGCGGCGATCGACCGCTGGGTCTGGTACGCGGGCTGGACCGACAAGATCGCCCAGGTCGTCGGCGGCGCCAACCCGGTGGCGGGCCCGTACTTCAACCTGTCCACCCCGGAGCCGACCGGCGTCGTCACCGTCCTCGCCCCGCAGGACTCGTCCTTCCTGGGCCTGGTCTCGGTGATCGCCCCGGTCATCGCGACCGGCAACACGGCGGTCGTCGTCACCAGCGAGAAGGCCCCGCTGCCCGCCCTGTCCCTGGGCGAGGTGCTGGCCACCTCCGACCTGCCCGGCGGCGTGGTCAACCTGCTCTCCGGCAAGGCGTCCGAGATGGGCCCGCACCTCGCGGCCCACCAGGACGTCAACGCGATCGACCTGACCGGCGCCGACGCCGAGCTGGCGCGCGAGCTGGAGATCGCGGCGGCGGACAACCTGAAGCGGGTCCTGCGCCCGCGCGCCGAGGACTTCACCGCGTCCCCCGGCACGGACCGCATGACCGCGTTCCTGGAGACCAAGACGGTCTGGCACCCGACGGGTTCGCTGGGCGCCTCCGGCTCCGCCTACTGAGCCCCGCGCACCCGACGCCCCCGGCACGGCCCCCGAGGCCGCGCCGGGGGCGTCGGCCGTCTACGGGAGCAGCGACTGCGTCAGCGGCCCCGCCACGGGCAGGTCGGCCAGCGCCCCGCCCTTGGTGACGTGGTCGGTGAGCAGGGTGGTGCCGACCGGCTTGAAGTCGGCGATCTGGGTGCCCAGCCCGTTGTCGAGCGGGTCCACGCCGGTGTTGGCCAGCGGGTCGAGCTGGAGCCGGGTCAGCGGCGCCACCGCGTGCCCGACACCCGACAGGGCGGCGGCGCCGTCGACCTGGGTGAGCGAGTCGCCCGGCAGCGGCACCGGCAGGGCCTGCGCGGCCTGCGCCGCACCGCCCACGCCGAGCATGGCCGCGCCGGCCGCCGTGACCGTGAGACCGGCCTTCAGCAGGGCACCGCGGCGGGGGGTCCTGGATTCTGCGTGACGCGCCATGAAGATCCTTCCGGAGAGTGAGAGGGCGGGTACGGACAGTAGTGGAGGTGTGATGCTCGATACCAACGGGCCGCCTCGGTGGTCCCCTTTACGGGGTAATGGTTCACACTGGTGTCCCGTGAGTTCCCAACCGATCCCGACCCGGGTCGTCCTGCTCGCGGGCCCCTCAGGCTCCGGCAAGTCGTCCCTCGCCGCCGTCACCGGCCTCCCGGTGCTGCGCCTCGACGACTTCTACAAGGAGGCCGACGACCCCTCGCTGCCGCTGGTCGAGGGCAGCGCGGACGTCGACTGGGACTCCCCACGCTCCTGGGACGGTGACGCGGCCGTCGCCGCGATCGTGGAGCTCTGCCGCAGCGGCCGGACCGCCGTGCCGGTGTACGACATCTCCACCAGCTCCCGCGTGGACCACGAGACCCTCGACATCGAGCGGACCCCGCTGTTCGTGGCCGAGGGCATCTTCGCCGCCGACATCGTCGCGCGGTGCAGCGAGCTCGGCGTGCTGGCCGACGCGCTCTGCCTGCGCGGGCGCCCCTCCACGACCTTCCGCCGCCGCCTCCTGCGCGACCTCAAGGAAGGCCGCAAGTCGGTCCCCATGCTGCTGCGCCGGGGCTGGCGCCTGATGCGCGCCGAGCGCTCGATCGTGGCCCGCCAGGCCGCCCTGGGCGCCCACCCCTGCGGCAAGGACGAGGCGCTGGGCCGGCTGGCCGCCGCCGCGGCGGGCCGCTGCCGCACCCCCGCGACCCGCTGACCCGGGCCCGGCCCCGTACACGCGCCGAGGGCCGGACAGGATCCCCCGATCCTGTCCGGCCCTCGCCGTTTTCCCCCGTACCCCCGTACGGTCCCCCGTGCTTCCCCCGTGTTCCCCCGTACCGCCCTCAGGCGACCAGCTCGCCGAAGGACTCCTCCTCGTCACGGCCGAAGCTCAGCACCTCGTCCTCGCGCAGCCTCCGCAGGGAGCGCCAGATGCTCGACTTCACCGTGCCGACACTGATGTCCAGGATCTCCGCGATCTCCGGATCCGTACGGCCCTCGTAGTAGCGCAGCACCAGCATCGTGCGCTGGAGCTCGGGCAGCCGGGCCAGGGCCTGCCACAGGACCGCGCGCAGCTCGGTGCCCCGCATCGCGTCCGTCTCGCCCACCGTCTCCGGCAGCTCCTCGGTCGGGTACTCGTTGAGCTTGCGGCGGCGCCAGGCGCTGATGTGCAGATTGGTCATCGTGCGCCGCAGGTAGCCCCCGACCGCGGCCTTGTCGCTGATCCGGTCCCACGCCCGGTAGGTGGAGAACAGCGCGCTCTGCAGCAGGTCCTCCGCCTCGAAGCGGTCGCCGGTCAGGTGGTAGGCGGTGGCGTACAGGGAGGCCCGGCGCTCCTGGACGTAGGCCGTGAACTCGGCCTCCGAACAGCCGGAGCGCTCCCCCGTGACCTCCCCGTACACCGCTGCCCCGTCAGCCACGGCGACCATGTACGGCGCCTTGTGCTGACGCCCGACGCTGCGAACGCACCCCCGTCCGTTCACCGCGCCGGACTTCTCCGCACTCCGGGTGACGTCGTGGAGGCGCGTGACAACTGCGCTTGAGGTGGTGCTGTGCAGTGCGTTCATTTCGCGCCCCCCGCCGGTTGGAGTCCGTAGGTCCTTGATGTCGAGAAGCCTGCCCGGCCCACTTCATCGGGGTGTCCCCCGACTGTCACAGGCGTGTCACAGGCGGGGGGTCGAAAGGCCCCCCGGCCGGACGGTCGATCCCGGACGGCCTGATGGGACAGAATGAGGCCGTGCCTTTCCTGTTGCTGATCGAGGACGACGACGCCATCCGCACGGCCCTCGAACTCTCCCTGTCACGCCAGGGCCACCGTGTGGCCACCGCGGCGACGGGAGAGGACGGCCTGAAGCTCCTCAAGGAGCAGCGGCCCGACCTGGTCGTGCTGGACGTGATGCTGCCCGGCATCGACGGATTCGAGGTGTGCCGCCGGATCCGGCGTACGGACCAGCTGCCGATCATCCTGCTGACCGCCCGCAGCGATGACATCGACGTGGTGGTGGGGCTGGAGTCCGGCGCCGACGACTACGTGGTGAAGCCCGTGCAGGGCCGGGTGCTCGACGCCCGGATCCGGGCCGTGCTGCGGCGCGGCGAGCGGGAGTCCACCGACTCGGCCAGCTTCGGCTCGCTGGTCATCGACCGTTCCGCGATGACCGTCACGAAGAACGGCGAGGACCTCCAGCTCACCCCGACCGAGCTGCGGCTGCTCCTGGAGCTGAGCCGGCGGCCCGGACAGGCCCTGTCCCGGCAGCAGTTGCTGCGGCTGGTGTGGGAGCACGACTACCTGGGCGACTCGCGCCTGGTGGACGCCTGTGTGCAGCGGCTGCGGGCCAAGGTCGAGGACGTGCCGTCCTCGCCGACCCTGATCCGCACCGTGCGGGGTGTCGGCTACCGGCTGGACGTCCCTGCGTGAGCAAAGGGATCATCGCGGGGCTCCGGCTCACCAGCCTGCGGCTCCGGCTCGTCGTCGTGTTCGCCCTCGTCGCCCTCACCGCCGCCGCGGCGGCGTCCGGGATCGCGTACTGGCTGAACCGCGAGGCGGTGCTGACCCGCACCCAGAACGGGGCGCTCAACGACTTCCGGCAGGAGATGCAGAACCGGGCGGCGACGCTGCCGCCGCGGCCCACCGAGGAGGAGCTGCGCCGCACCGCCGAGCAGATGGCGAGCGGCAGCGCCGGCTACAGCGTGCTGCTGATCGGCGAGCGGGACGCGGGCAAGCCGATCGTCGGCGCCTCCGACCCGGACGCCTTCACGCTCGCGGACGTGCCGCGCTCGCTGCAGACCGCGGTGGAGACCAAGCGTCCTGTGACGGACGCCAACGACTTCCCGTACCACCTGTTCTGGCAGCGGACCCAGCGCGAGTCGACGCCCTACCTGGTGGGCGGGACGAAGATCGACGGCGGCGGGCCGACCGGCTACATGTTCAAGTCGCTCGCCGCGGAGAAGGCCGACCTCAACTCGCTCGGCTGGTCCCTCGGGATCGCCACCGGGCTCGCGGTGATCGGCTCGGTGCTGCTCGCGCAGGTCGCCTCCTCGACCGTGCTGCGGCCGGTGCAGCGGCTCGGCGAGGCCGCCCGGCAGCTCGGCGAGGGCAAGCTGGACACCCGCCTCCAGGTCTCCGGCACCGACGAACTGGCCGATCTGTCCCGTACGTTCAACAGCGCGGCCGAATCGCTGCAGAAGCGGGTCGCGGACATGAGCGCCCGGGACGAGGCCAGCCGGCGCTTCGTCGCCGACATGTCGCACGAGCTGCGCACCCCGCTGACCGCGCTGACGGCCGTGACCGAGGTCCTGGAGGACGAGCAGGACTCGCTCGACCCGATGATCGCGCCCGCGGTCGCGCTGGTGGTCAGCGAGACCCGGCGGCTCAACGACCTGGTGGAGAACCTGATGGAGGTGACCCGCTTCGACGCGGGCACCGCCCGGCTGGTCCTGGACGACGTGGACATCGCCGACCAGATCACCGCCTGCATCGACGCGCGGGCCTGGCTCGACGCGGTGGACCTGGACGCCGAGCGCGGGATCGTGTCCCGGCTCGATCCGCGCCGGCTCGACGTGATCCTGGCCAACCTGATCGGCAACGCGCTCAAGCACGGCGGCTCGCCGGTGCGGGTCTCGGTGCGCACCGAGGAGACGGAGACCGGCGAGGACCTGGTGATCGCGGTGCGCGACCACGGGCCCGGCATCCCCGAGGAGGTGCTGCCGCACGTCTTCGACCGCTTCTACAAGGCGAGCGCCTCCCGGCCCCGCTCCGAGGGCAGCGGCCTCGGCCTGTCGATCGCGATGGAGAACGCGGTGATCCACGGCGGTTCGATCACCGCCGCCAACTCGGCCGACGCGGAGGGCCGGGTGGACGGCGCGGTGTTCGTGCTGCGGCTGCCCCGGGACGCCTCCGGGATCGCGCGGGAGCTGCAGACCCGCAGCAGCCAGGGTGAGGAGGAGCGTTGAGACGTCGTCGTACGGGCGCCGGTGCCCTGCTCGCGGCGGGCGCGGTGCTGGCCGCCGGGCTGCTGTCGGGCTGCGGGATCCGGACCACCTCGGTGCCGGTGGACGCGGGCGCCGCGCCCACCCGGGTGCCGTGCAACGTGACCGACGAGTCGTCCGCGCCGGGGGTGCCGGGGGTGCCGCTGCGCGTGTACCTGCTGTGCGGGGCGCAGCTGGAGCGGGTGGACCGGCGCTCGCCGCTGCCGGAGGAGAAGACGGTCGGCGACCCGGTGCGCACGGCGTCGGCGCTGCTGACGCAGCTGGAGACGGAGCCCTCGGACGGCGAGCGGCAGGCCGGGTTCGCCACGGCGGTGAAGGGGCCGCTGGTGGTGACCGCCGGGCACCGGGGCGACCCGAAGGGCACGCTGCGGCTGAGCCGTCAGCCGGAGGACCTGCCGCCGACGGCGTTCGCGCAGATCGTGTGCACCTTCGCGGAGAGCGCGGCGGGCGCGGGCGGGGACACGGTGGTGCTGGGCGGGCCCGGCCCGTACGAGCCGCGGCGCTACCGGTGCACGCAAGAGCTGAAGGAGCGCCCGGACTCGGCGGTGCAGACGGTCCAGACGGGGCCGGGCGCTTCCTGAGCGCGCGGCGGCCCGGGGGCTTCCTCATCGGGCCGCGCCCCGTCGCTGACCTCGGGTTTCGGGGGGCCGGAACCGATTCCGCCGGGGCGCGCGTCTTGGGGGGCGTGCAGCGTCAAGGTTCGGGTGATTCCGACGGTTCGGGCGGCAGTGCCGCCGTGGTCGTGCGCGTGGCGGGGTTCGTCCTCCTCCTCGCCCATCTGCTGCTGGTCGCCTGGGTGGCGCTCCGCCCCCGCGACGTGGCCTGGGTGATGGCGCCGAATCTGACCCCGCTGGCCGGGATCAGAGGCGATCTGGCGCTCGGCGCGGCCGAGGCGGTCCGGCGGATCGGCGGGGAGCTGCTGCTGCTGGCTCCGCTCGGGGTGCTGCTGCCGATGGCGGACGGGCGGCTGTGCGTCTCCCCGTGGGCCTCGCTGGTCCGGACGACGGCGGCGGGGGCGCTGCTGTCGGTGACGATCGAGCTGTTGCAGACGGCGGTGCCGGGGCAGGTCGTGGACGTGGACTCGGTGCTGCTGAACACGGCGGGGGTGGCGCTCGCCCATCTGCTGGTGGTGCCGGCCGGGCGGGCGCGGCTGCGCCGCAGGTCGGGGACGGTCTCCTCCTCGGGGAGGAGACCGGCGCGTTCCCCGCAGGGGGCGACCCCGACGATTCCCAGGGTCGGGATCGCCCCGTAGACCGACGCTTCGTCCCCCGGTGCCGGGCGAGGATGGAGTCACATCGGGGGGCCGACGAGCGGCCCCCGCGAGACTCCGAAGGAGCCCACCATGGCCGCACTTGCCCGCCCCCGTGAAGGACGCGTGATCGGTGGAGTGTGCGCGGCGCTGGCACGGCGCTTCGGCATCTCCTCGACGACGATGCGCGTGATCTTCGTGGTGTCCTGTCTGCTGCCGGGGCCGCAGTTCCTGCTGTACCTGGCGCTGTGGGTGCTGCTGCCGGCGGAGAAGGCGTCGAGCACCGCCTGGTAGCCGCGCCCGTCCGTCCGTACACATGCCTGAGGGCGCCCCTCCCGGTCCGGGAGGAGCGCCCTCGGGCGTGTGCGCGGTGCGGGGCCGGATCAGACCGGGAGGCCGAGGCCGCCGGTGGGCAGGCCGCCGGTGAGCTGGCCGACCGGGAGGCCGCCGAGGAGGCCGGTGAGCTGGCCGGCCGGGGTGTGGGCGAGGCCGGCCTGGACGCCGTCCATGGGGACCTTGGTGGCCTGGTCGGTGACCGGCGGGAGGGCCTTGGTGGCCTGGTCGGCGATCTGCGGGAGGGTGCCGACGCCCTGCTCGGCGCCGAGGTTGAGGGCGTTCTGGCCGGCGCCGAGGGTCTCGGCGACGCCGGAGGGCAGGTCGGTCACGTCCTCGCCGAGCGGGACGACGCTGGTGACCGTGCCGAGCGCGTCGGTGCCGACGAGCGGCAGCGCGGCGGCGGAGGCCGTCCCGGCGGCGGCAGCGGCGAATGCGGCACCGAGGGCGGCGACACCGAGCGTCTTGGCGGCAGACTGCTTCATCAGAAAATCGTCCTCAGGAATCTCAGTGGGGAATGCAGAGTGGCTACGCAAACTAATCAGCGAAAGGCCCCGCCGCAAACACCGGAAGGCGGCCGGGCGTGGTGGGCCCGGCCGCTCCGATGATCATCCTGGAAGGGGTGCTCAGCCCGCCTGGCGGGAAGACTCGCTGGTCGTGGCGGTCTGCTGGAACAGCCATTCGGACTTGAGCTCCGCATAGCCCGGCTTGATCACGTCATTGATCATTGCGAGCCGTTCATCGAAAGGAATGAACGCTGATTTCATCGCATTGACCGTGAACCACTGCATGTCGTCGAGCGTGTAGTCGAATGCCTCGACCAGCAATTCGAATTCCCGGCTCATGCTCGTGCCGCTCATCAGCCGGTTGTCGGTGTTGACCGTCGTACGGAAGTGCAGCTTGCGGAGCAGCCCGATGGGGTGGTCCTTGTACGAGTCGGCGGCGCCGGTCTGCAGGTTGGAGGTCGGGCACATCTCCAGCGGGATGCGCTTGTCCCGCACGTACGCGGCCAGCCGGCCGAGGGTGACCGAGCCGTCGTCGGCGACCTCGATGTCGTCGATGATCCGCACCCCGTGGCCGAGCCGGTCGGCGCCGCACCACTGCAGGGCCTGCCAGATCGACGGCAGGCCGAACGCCTCGCCCGCGTGGATCGTGAAGTGGTTGTTCTCCCGCTTCAGGTACTCGAAGGCGTCCAGGTGCCGGGTGGGCGGGAAGCCCGCCTCGGCGCCCGCGATGTCGAAGCCGACGACCCCGCTGTCCCGGTAGCGGTTGGCGAGCTCCGCGATCTCCAGGGCGCGGGCGGCGTGCCGCATCGCCGTGAGCAGGGCGCCGACCCGGATCCGGTGTCCGTTCGCCCTGGCCTGGCGCTCGCCCTCGCGGAAGCCCTCGTTCACCGCCTCGACGACCTCTTCGAGAGTCAGCCCGCCCTCCAGGTGCTGCTCGGGGGCGTAGCGGACCTCCGCGTAGACGACGCCGTCCTCGGCGAGGTCCACGGCGCACTCGGCGGCGACCCGGACCAGCGCCTCGCGGGTCTGCATGACGGCGCAGGTGTGGGCGAAGGTCTCCAGGTAGCGCTCCAGGGAGCCGGAGTCGGCGGCCTCCCGGAACCAGGTGCCGAGCTTGTCGGGCTCGGTCTCGGGAAGGTTCTCGTAACCCTGGGCACGGGCGAGTTCGATGATCGTGCCGGGGCGCAGTCCACCGTCGAGGTGGTCGTGGAGAAGCACCTTCGGGGCGCGGCGGATCTGGTCCGCGGCGGGGGTGCTGGGGATCTGGCTCGTCATTTCCGCACTGTAGCGCCTACGCGCGTAGAGCGCGCCCCTTTCGGCGCCGTCCGCCCGCCCGGAAATCCGGTGCGGACGCCCGTACCGGCGGCCTAGCCTGGGCGTATGCCCGCCACCCCGCCCTCCGGAGCCGAAGCCGCCGGTGCCGCCGAAGCCTTTGGTGCCTCTGGTGCCTCCGGTGCCTCTGATGCCTCGACAGTCGCCGTCGACGCCGACGCCGAACTGCGCCGCCTGCACGGCTTCATCGCCGCGTTCACCCGGCGGCAGGCCGCGCGCACCGTCCCCGTCCCCGGCGGCTTCGCCGCGCTCGACGACGCGTACGCCCTGTCCCACGGGAACAACCACGTCCTGATCGACGGCCCGACCGACCCCGAGGCGCTGCCCGCCGTCGCGGACGAGGCCCTGGCCGGGCTGCCGCACCGCGCGGTGTACGTGCTCGACGCGGCGACCGGGGACGCCTGCGCGGAGCCGATGGCCCGCGCCGGGTACGCCCTCACGCGCACGGTCCTGATGCGCCACACCGGACCCGCCCCCGCGCCCGGCGGGGCCCGCGAGGTCGGTCTCCCGGCGCTGCGCGGGCCGGTCGCCGCGAGCTGGCGGCGCTTCCTGCCGGACGCCCCCGACGAGGTGGTCCGGGTCCTGGTGGAGCGGCGCGCGGCCCGGCTGCGCGGCACCGACGACGTACGCTTCCTCGCCTCGCTCGACGAGACCGGCGAACCCGCCTCCTGGGCCGACCTCTATCTGGACCCGGCCGCCGGGCTCGCCCAGATCGAGGACCTCGTCACGGCGGCGGACCACCTCGGGCGGGGCCACGCGGGCGCCGTCCTCGACACCGCGCTGCACCTCGCGGAGCGGGCCGGCTGCCCCGACCGCTTCCTCATCGCGCTGGCCGACGACTGGCCCCGCCGCTGGTACGAGCGGCGCGGCTTCGTCGTGGTCGGCGGTGTCCACTGCTTCGAACGGACGTGAGACCGCCGCCCGTTCGCCCGACGGGACGCGCCGGACGATATGTAACAGTGATCGCGCGTACGGATGGCGTACACCTCCGCTTCTGAGACTGTTCCGTCATGGCGCACTACGCACTCGTAGGGACGACCGGCTCCCGGAGACCCCGGCTCGGGCGGCCCGCAGGAGCGACGAACCCGGTCACGGAGGCGGGCGGGGTGGTCCTGCTGCTCCCCGACGGCGAACCCTCCTCCACCCGGGGCCCGTCCCCGCTCGCCCACGCCGGCACGCTCCCGCTGGCCCGCCGGCTGGCCCGCGCGGGCCGGGCCGACGGCCTCGTCGCGCACGTGGTGCGCTACCGGGGGCGCGGCTGGAACGGCGCGGACGCGCAGCTCGCCGAGGACGCGCGCTGGGCCGTGTCCGAGGCGGTCCGCCGCTACGGCGACGTGCCGGTCTGCCTGCTGGGCCGCGGCATGGGCGCCCGGGCGGCGCTGCGGGCGGGCGGGCACCCGGCGGTGTCGGCGGTCCTGGCGCTCGCGCCCTGGCTGCCCGAGGAGGACCGGGCGGCCGAGCCCGAGCCGGTGCGCCAGCTCCTCGGGCGGCGGGTGCTGATCGTGCACGGCACCAACGACTCCCGGACCGACCCCGAGCTGTCCTACCGCTTCGCCGAGCGGGCCAAGAAGTCCAACCGGGACACCTGCCGCTTCGAGGTGCACGCCGACGGGCACGCGCTGCGGCAGTACCACGAGGAAGTCGGCAACCTGGCCGCCGACTTCGTACTCTCCGCCCTCTTCTCCCGCGCCCAGAGCCGGCCGCTCGCGGACGCGATGGCCGCGCCGCCGCCGCTGGGGCTGCGGATGCCGCTGGCGGCGGGGTTCGGACGCTCGTTCCGCTGACGGTCCGCCGAGAGTGCGCTGACGGCCCGCTCCCGTCACCCCCGTCGCCCCCGTCACTCGGGCAGCAATGTGCCCCGCTGGCCGAGCAGGAACTTCTTGAAGGCGGCCACCGGCGGGGTGTCCGGGTGCCCGTCGAGCCAGGCCACGCCGATCTCGCGGACCGCCCGCGGCGAGGTCACGCCCAGCTCGACCACCCCGGGCCGGGCGACCGCGGGCGGCGGCAGCAGGGCGACCCCGAGGCCCGCCGCGACCAGGCCGCGCAGGGTCTCGGCCTCCTCGCCCTCGAAGGCGATCCGGGGCGCGAACCCGGCCTGGGCGCACAGGTCGTCGGTGATCCGGCGCAGCCCGTACCCCGGCTCCAGGGTCACGAAGGTCTCGTCGGCGGCCTCGGCCAGCCGGATCCGCTTGCGGCCCGCGAGGCGGTGGTCGTCCGGGACCACCAGCCGCAGCCGCTGCTCGTCGAGGCGGCGGGCCACCAGGTCGGGGGCGTCGGGCACCGGCGAGGTCAGGCAGAGGTCGAGCTCCCCGGCCCGGAGCCGCTCGATCATCGCCTCGCCGTAGTTCTGGACGAGGCTGAAGCGGACCTTGGGGTGGTCCACCCGGAAGGCGCGGATGAGGCCGGGCACGGTCTCGGAGCCCATGGTGTGCAGGAAGCCGAAGGCGACCCGGCCCGAGGCGAGGTCGGCGTCGGCCCGCACCGAGTCGGCGGCCTTCTCGACCTCGGCGAGCGCCCGTTCGGCGGCGGTCAGGAAGCGGCGGCCGGCCGGGGTGAGCGCGACCGTGCGCCCGCGGCGGGCGAAGAGGGCGACGCCGAGGTCCTCTTCGAGCCGGACCACGGCCCGCGAGAGGGTCGACTGGGGCACGCCCATCTCGGCGGCGGCCCGGGTCACGTGCTCGTGCCGGGCGACCGCCGCGAAGTACGCGAGCCTCGGCGCGAGCACCGGTCCCATGTCTTCTTCGTTACTGTTCGGTGACAGCCGATGCCCTGACCTGTACTCATGCGCCATGGGAACGATTACAGCAGGTTCGTGCATTGGACGCATGAACCGGACGGTCCTACGTTCGAACCATGCCTTCCGCCAGTACCAAGGCGGCCGCCACCAGCCCGGCCGCCGATTCCCGCCTCTCCCCCGGTGCCCCCGGCTACCGCCGGATGAGCCTCGCGCTGTTCGCCGCGGGAGTGGCCGCCTTCGCCCTCCTCTACTCCACCCAGGCCCTCCTCCCGGCCGTCTCCGCCGCGTTCGGCGCCACCGCCTCGGCCGCCTCCTGGACGGTCTCCGCCGCGACCGGCGCGCTCGCCCTGTGCGTGCTCCCCCTCAGCGCCCTGTCCGAGCGCTTCGGGCGCCGCTCGATGATGACGGCCTCGCTCGCGGTCGCCGTCGGCGTCGGCCTCCTCGTCCCCTTCGCGCCCAGCCTGGAGGTCCTGATCGCGCTGCGCGCCGTGCAGGGCGCGGCGCTGGCAGGCGTGCCGGCCTCGGCGATGGCCTTCCTCGCCGAGGAGGTGCGGCCGAAGGCGCTGATCGCGGCGATCGGCCTGTTCGTGGCGGGCAACTCCATCGGCGGCATGAGCGGACGGATCGTCACCGGCTGGGTCGCCCAGCTGTGGGGCTGGCGGGCGGGCCTGGCGGCCGTCGGCCTGCTCTCGGTGGCCTGCGCGGTCGCCTTCCGGCTGCTGCTGCCCAAGGCCCGGCACTTCACCCCGGGCCCGCTGAACCCCGGGGCGCTCGTCCGGACCGTGCGGGGGCACCTCGCGGACCCGCTGCTCAGGCGGCTGTACCTGATCGGCGCGCTGTTCATGACGGTCTTCGGCGCCGTGTACACGGTCATCGGCTACCGGCTGGTCGAGGCTCCGTTCTCGCTGCCGCAGGGCGTGATCGGCTCGATCTTCCTGGTCTACCTGGTCGGCACGGTCTCCTCGGCCGCCGCGGGCAAGCTGGTCGGCCGGATGGGCCGGCGCGGGGCGCTCTACCTGGCCGTCTCCACGACGGCGGCGGGCCTGCTGCTGTCGCTCGCCGACGCGCTGCCCGCCGTCCTCGCGGGCCTGGTGCTGATCACGGCCGGCTTCTTCGCCGGGCACGCGGTCGCCTCCTCCTCGGTCAGCCGCACCGCGAAGACGGGCCGCGCGCAGGCGTCGGCGCTGTACCAGTCCGCGTACTACCTGGGCAGCAGCGCGGGCGGCACGCTCGGCGCGGTCGCCTACCACGCGGGCGGCTGGGCCGGGACGGTCCTGATCGGTCTGGTGGCGGTGCTCGGCGTCGTGTCGGTCACCCTCTGCGGCACGCACAGCGCGCGCGTCGAGGCGCGCCGGACCGAGGCCGAGCGGCTCGGCCTCGCCTGCTGAGCGAACGCAACTGTTCGGCTCCCCCGAGCGTCGTAAAGGCAGGACTCAAGGGGGAGTTGACAGATATGAAGGCGATACGGAGGAGAGCGGGCATCGGCCTCGCGGTCACCGCGCTGGTCGTTCCGGCGACGGTGGCGATCGGCGCCGCGCCCGCGGCGGCGGCGTCCTGCAACGCGACGGCGGGCCCGTACCAGAAGCAGGTGGAGAAGTTCCTCGGCCGGCCGGTGGACGGGCGCCAGTCGTCCACCGACTGCAAGGCGATCCAGAACTTCCAGCTCAAGCACGGCATCACGCCCTCGGCGGGGTACGCCGGGACGGTCACCTGGCGCACGATGTCCACGATGCTGGCGCAGCGGGCCGCGGGGACCAATCCCAACAAGGACCGCAAGTGCCCGACGAACAAGGGCCGGATCGCCTGCGTGGACCTGACCCGGCAGCTCAGCTGGATCCAGGACGGCGCGAAGCTGAAGTACGGCCCGGTGCCGGTGCGCACCGGCAAGGCGGCCTCGCCGACCCGGACCGGCGCCAAGAAGATCTACTGGCGCAACATCAACCACTGGTCGACGCTGTACAACGTGTCGATGCCGTACGCCCAGTTCTTCGACGGCGGCCAGGCGTTCCACTCGACCACCAAGTCCATGTGGAACCCGCCGGGTTCGGGCGGCTGCGTGAACATGCGGTCGGCCGACGCCAAGGCGTACTGGAACCTGCTCAGGAACGGTGACGACGTGTACGTGTACGGGCGCAAGCCGGGCACGTGACGCGGGACGGCCCCGCGATGTCGGTGCCCTGCGGTAGCTTCCCCTCATCGGCCCCGACCACGGTGCCGGTGAGGGGCGAGTGGGGTGGACCGATGACGGACGTGCTGACCGAAGACCTTGAGAAGTACCGTACGGAGCTGACGGGTTACTGCTACCGGATGCTCGGCTCCGCCTTCGAGGCGGAGGACGCGGTGCAGGACACCATGGTGCGCGCCTGGCGCGCGCTCGACTCCTTCGAGGGGCGCTCCTCGCTCCGCTCCTGGCTCTACCGGATCGCCACCAACGTGTGCCTGGACTCGCTCAGCGCGGGCAACCGCCGGGCCCGGCCGATGGACCTGTCGGAGCCCACCCCGGTCGCCCAGGCCCGGCTCAACGAGCGGCCCGAGATCACCTGGCTGGAGCCGGTGCCGGACGGGCGGGTGCTGCCCTCGGTGGCGGACCCGGCGGAGACCGCGGTGTCCCGGGAGACCGTGCGGCTCGCCTTCGTGGCGGCGCTCCAGCACCTGCCGCCGAAGCAGCGGGCGGTGCTGATCCTGCGCGAGGTGCTGGCCTGGAAGGCGGTCGAGGTGTCCGAGCTGCTCGGCACCACCGTCGCCTCGGTCAACAGCGCGCTCCAGCGGGCCCGCGCCACGCTGGCCGAGCAGGCGCCGGCCGCCTCGGACGCGGCGAATCCGCTGGACGAGGAGCAGAAGGCGCTGCTGGACCGCTATGTCGCGGCCTTCGAGGGCTACGACATGCAGGCGCTGACCGCGATCCTCCACGAGGACGCGACGATGTCCATGCCGCCTTACGACCTGTGGCTGCGCGGCCACGACGACATCGTGGGCTGGATGCTGGGTGTCGGCGAGGTCTGCCGCGGCTCGAAGCTGGTGGCGACCGTGGCGAACGGGCAGCCGGCCTTCGCGCACTACCACCCGGACCCGGAGGGCGGCTTCGCCCCGTGGGCGCTGATCGTGCTCCAGCTGCACGACGGGAAGGTGGGCGGGATGGACTTCTTCCTGGACACCAAGCGCTGGTTCCCGCTGTTCGACCTGCCGGAGCGGCTGCCCGCCGCCTGATCAGCACAGCAGCCCGCCGAGGCCGACCAGGCCGAGTACGGAGCGCAGCTCGGGCCCGGCTCCCCGGAAGGTGAGCCGGTGCCCGCGCCGCCGGGCGGCGAGCCGCAGCCGGGCGAGGGCGTCGACGGCGGCGAGGCCGCCGGGCGGGTCGAGCCCGGCGAGCTCGCAGACGACGTCGGCGGGCTCGGCGGCGGCGAGCAGCGCGCAGAGCCCGGCGACCTGCTCCGGGGCGGGGCGGCCGGTGAGCCGCAGTTCGAGCGTTCGAAGACTGTCCACACCAGGTGGACCCCCGCGGGGCCCGCAACTCATCGCGGGGCGCTTCCGGGCGCCCCGTAGGCTCGGCCCATGACTCATGATCGTGTCGAACTGGTGATCTTCGACTGCGACGGCGTGCTGGTCGACAGCGAGCGGGTGTACTGCCGGGTGGACCGGGAGGTCTTCGCGGAGGTGGGCGCGGAGTTCACCGAGGAGGAGATGGCGGAGCTCTTCATAGGCGTCTCCCACGGGCGGCTCACCGAGCTCGTGTCCGAGCGGGCCGGGCGCCCGCTGGCCGCGGACTGGCAGCGCCCGTTCCGGCAGCGGTACGAGGACGCGCTGGACGCGGAGCTGACGGTGGTCGAGGGGGTCACCGAGGTCCTCGACGCCCTGGACGTGCCCTTCTGCCTCGCCTCCAACGGGAGCCCCGAGAGCATCCGCGCCAACCTCACCCGCACCGGCCTGCTCGACCGCTTCGAGGGCCGGATCTTCAGCGCCCGGCACGTGCCCCGCCCGAAGCCGGCCCCCGACCTCTTCCTGCACGCCGCCGCCACGATGGGCGTCCCGCCGGAGCGCTGCGCCGTCGTGGAGGACAGCCCGTACGGCGTCGCGGCCGCCCGCGCGGCCGGAATGCGCGCCTTCGGCTACGCGGGCGGCCTGACCACCGCGCCCCGGCTGGCGGGCCCGGGCACGGTGGTCTTCGAGGACATGCGGGAGCTGGTGGGACTGCTCGGCTAGCGCCTGTCCTCCGGGTCGGGACCCGGGGTCAGGAGATGCGGTCCAGCACGATCGGGTTCGCCGTGAAGGGGGTGCCCGCCGGGGCGATGTCCCAGGCCGCGGCCAGGGACTTCAGGGCGTAGTCGAACTTCTCCGGGGTGTCCGTGTGCAGGGTCAGCAGCGGCTGGCCCGCGGTGACCGTGTCGCCCGGCTTGGCGTGCAGTTCGACACCCGCGCCGGCCTGCACCGGGTCCTCCTTGCGGGCGCGGCCCGCGCCCAGGCGCCAGGCGGCGACGCCGATGTCGTACGCGTCCAGGCGGGTCAGGACGCCCGAGGACGGGGCGGTGAGGACGTGCTGCTCGCGGGCGACCGGGAGGGCCGCGTCCGGGTCGCCGCCCTGGGCCTGGATCATGCGGCGCCAGACGTCCATCGCGGAGCCGTCCGCGAGGGCCTTGGCCGGGTCGGCGTCGGTGATGCCGGCCGCGGTCAGCATCTCGCGGGCCAGGGCGACGGTGAGCTCGACGACGTCCGCCGGGCCGCCGCCCGCCAGGACCTCCACGGACTCGCGGACTTCGAGGGCGTTGCCCGCGGTGAGGCCGAGCGGGGTCGACATGTCGGTGAGCAGCGCGACCGTCTTCACGCCGCTGTCGGTGCCGAGCTGCACCATCGTGGAGGCCAGCTCGCGGGCGTCCTCGATGGTCTTCATGAAGGCGCCGGTGCCGACCTTCACGTCGAGGACGAGCGAGCCGGTGCCCTCGGCGATCTTCTTCGACATGATCGAGGAGGCGATCAGCGGGATCGCCTCGACCGTGCCGGTCACGTCGCGCAGCGCGTACAGCTTCTTGTCGGCGGGGGCCAGGCCGTCGCCCGCCGCGCAGATGACCGCGCCCGTGGTGTCGAGGACGTGCAGCATCTCCTCGTTGGAGAGCAGCGCCCGCCAGCCGGGGATGGACTCCAGCTTGTCGAGGGTGCCGCCGGTGTGGCCGAGGCCCCGGCCGGAGAGCTGCGGCACGGCCGCGCCGCAGGCGGCGACCAGCGGGGCGAGCGGCAGGGTGATCTTGTCGCCGACGCCGCCGGTGGAGTGCTTGTCGGCGGTGGGGCGGGAGAGGGAGGAGAAGTCCATGCGCTCACCGCTCGCGATCATCGCCGCGGTCCAGCGGGCGATCTCGTCGCGGTTCATGCCGTTGAGCAGGATCGCCATGGCCAGGGCGGACATCTGCTCGTCGGCGACCTCGCCGCGGGTGTAGGCGTCGATGACCCAGTCGATCTGCTCGGGGCTCAGCTCGCCCTTGTCCCGCTTGGTGCGGATGACGGAGATGACGTCCATGGTGGAGCCTCTTTCTACGCGCATAGAGGGGTGAAGAGAGGGGTTAGGAGAAGGGTGGTACTCGTGGGAAGGCCGGAGCGGCCCTTCCATGGTGGCGGAAGGGCCGCTCCTGCGTCCTACTTGCTCAGGTGCTCCGGGCCGAACGCCTGCGGCAGCATCTCCGCCAGCGTGATCAGGCCGGCGGGCGTCTCCAGGACGAGCTCGGGGCCCCCGAACTCGTACAGCAGCTGCCGGCAGCGACCGCACGGGACCAGCGGGCCGCCGCTGCCGTCCACGCACACGAAGTGCGTCAGCCGGCCGCCGCCGGTGGCCTGGAGCTGCGACACGAGGCCGCACTCGGCGCACAGCCCGAGGCCGAAGGAGGCGTTCTCCACGTTGCAGCCGGAGACCGTCCGCCCGTCGTCCACGAGCGCCGCCGCGCCGACCGGGAAGCCCGAGTACGGGGCGTACGCGCGGGCCATCGCCGCGCGCGCCGCCGTCCGCAGGGCCTCCCAGCCGGACTCCGCGAGGGGCGTCGTCACTTGCCCTGGCCCTTGCGGTAGGGCAGGCCGTCCGCCTTCGGCATCCGCAGCCGCTGCGCCGACAGGGCCAGCACGAGCAGCGTGGTGACGTACGGGGCGGCGTCCACGAACTGGCTCGGGACCTCGTCGGTGAACGCGTACCAGAGGAAGAAGCCGGCGGCGAAGGCGGCGGAGATGCCCGCGACCACGTACTTCTTCTTGTACAGCTGCCACAGCATGGCGATCACAAGCAGCAGCGCGACCAGCAGCAGCAGGGCGTGCACGTTCTCGGCGCCGCCGCGCAGCTTGAGGCTGTCGGTGAAGCCGAAGAGGCCCGCGCCCATCGCCATGCCGCCCGGCATCCAGTTGCCGAAGATCATCGCGGCGAGACCGATGTAGCCGCGGCCGCCGGTCTGGCCCTCCTGGTAGATGCCGGTGGCGACGATCGCGAGGAACGCGCCGCCGAGACCGGCCAGGCCGCCGGAGACGGTGACGGCGATGTACTTGTACTTGTAGACGTTGACACCGAGCGACTCGGCCGCGACCGGGTTCTCACCGCAGGAGCGCAGCCGCAGGCCGAAGGAGGTCCGCCACAGCAGCCACCAGGTGCCCGGGATCAGCAGGATCGCGACCACGGTCAGCAGCGACAGGTTGGTGACCAGGCCGCCGAGGATGCCGGCGATGTCGGAGATCAGGAACCAGTGCTTCTGCTGGAGGTCCTGCAGCCAGTCCGAGAGCCCTGGCACCGTGATCTGGGTGATCTGGTCGATGCGCGGGGACTGCTTGGAGGAGCCGCCCTCGGCCTCGCCGAAGGTGAAGTTCGACAGGTAGCGGGTGAAGCCCACCGCGAGGATGTTGATCGCCACACCGGAGACGATGTGGTTCACGTTGAAGGTCACGGTGATGATCGCGTGCAGCAGGCCGCCGATGGCGCCGCCCAGGATGCCGACGAGCACGCCGGTCCAGGGACCCCACTGGTAGCCGGCCCAGGCACCGAACCAGGTGCCCAGGATCATCATGCCTTCGAGACCGATGTTGACGACACCGGCGCGCTCGGCCCACAGGCCGCCGAGACCGGCGAGGCCGATCGGCACGGCGAGCTGGAGGGCGCCGGAGACCTGGCCGACGGAGGTGAGGTCGGAGGCCCCGGAGACGACCCGGACCAGCGAGAACAGGACGAGAGCGGCCGCGACGATCAGCAGGATCCAGGGCCAGGTCAGCTTGCGGCGCCCGGCGCTCTTGGGCGCGGCGCTCGGCTTGGCGACGGTGCCGGTGCTCATGCCGCCACCTCCTTGTCGGTCTTGATGGCGCCGCCGGCGGCGAGCTGCTCGCCGACCTTCTGCTGCTGGCGGCGGAGGCCGTAACGGCGGACGAGCTCGTAGGAGACGACCACGGCGATCACGATGATGCCCTGCATGATCTGGGTGATCTCCTTCGGGTACCCGGCGGTGTCGAGCGAGCTCGACGCCTTGTCCAGGAACGCGAAGAGGAGCGCCGCGAAGAGGATGCCGACCGGGTGGTTGCGGCCGAGCAGCGCGATGGCGATGGCGGTGAAGCCGACGCCGACCGGGAAGTCGAGGCTGTACGTGTGGGTCTCGCCCAGCAGCGTCGGCATGCCGGACAGGCCGGCCAGCGCGCCGGAGATGAGCATCGTGGTGAGGATCATCCGCTTGGCGTCGACGCCGCTGGCCTGCGCGGCGGACTCGCTGGCGCCGGTGGCGCGCAGGTCGAAGCCGAACTTGGTGCGGTTGAGCGCGAACCAGTAGACGACGCCGAGCGCGAGCGCGACGAAGGTGAAGCCGTAGATCGTGCCGTTGCCCTCGCCCATGTCGATGCCCGGGAACCAGCCGGACTCGGCGATGTCGCCGGTGGTGAGGTTGTTGGAGCCGGCCGGCTGGACGCCGAAGTTCTTCGGCAGGATCAGCCAGGCCACCAGCGCGGTGGTGATCGCGTTGAGCATGATCGTCGAGACGACCTCGGAGACCCCGCGGGTGGTCTTCAGGATGCCCGCGACACCGGCCCAGGCGGCACCGGTGAGCATCGCGACCAGCACGATCAGCAGGATGTGCAGCGGACCGGGCAGCGTGACCGCGGCACCGACGACGGCCGAGATCATCGCGGCCAGGCGGTACTGCCCGTCGACGCCGATGTTGAAGAGGTTCATCCGGAAGCCGACGGCCACGGCCAGGGCCGCCAGGTAGTAGATCCCGGTCTGGTTGATGATCAGGACCTGGACGTCCGAGTACGCCGCGTTCTCGATCATCAGCTGGATCGGCTCGATCGGGTCGAGGCCCGTCGCGAGCAGCACCAGCACGGTGAGGACGAACGAGGTGACCAGGGCGAGCACGGGACCCGCGGCCCCGATGATCAGCTTGTCCTTGTCGATTTTCATCATCGGGCGTCACCGTCTTCGGGGTGCTCTTCGGCGCCTTCGAGGTGGCCGGTGGCCGCGCCGGTCATGGCGGAGCCCAGCTCCTCGGGCGTGATGGTGGCGGGGTCGGCGTCGGCGACCAGCTTGCCGCGGTACATGACGCGGAGGGTGTCGGACAGACCGATCAGCTCGTCCAGGTCGGCGGAGATCAGCAGCACCGCCAGGCCCTCGCGGCGGGCGTCGCGGATCGCGTCCCAGATCTGCGCCTGCGCGCCGACGTCCACACCGCGGGTGGGGTGGGCGGCGATCAGGAACTTGGGGTTGTGGCTCATCTCGCGGCCGACGATCAGCTTCTGCTGGTTGCCGCCGGAGAGCGAGGCCGCGGTGACCTCGATGCCGGGGGTGCGCACGTCGTACTCGCGCACGATCCGCTCGGTGTCCTTGCGGGCGGCCTTCGGGTCGAGGATGCCGCGCTTGGAGTTGGGCTCCTCGGTGACGTGGCCGAGGATGCGGTTCTCCCAGAGCGGGGCCTCCAGGAGCAGGCCGTGGCGGTGCCGGTCCTCGGGGATGTAGCCGATGCCGCCCTCGCGCCGCTTGCGGACCGAGACCTTGGAGATGTCGGTGCCGTCCAGGCTGATGACACCCGCGTCGGGGCTGTTCATGCCCATCAGGGCCTCGATGAGCTCGGTCTGGCCGTTGCCCTCGACACCGGCGATGCCCAGGATCTCGCCCTTGTGGATGGTGAACGAGACGTCGTCGAGCAGCCTGCGGCCGGCGACGGCCTCGTCGTGCACCTCCACCACGGTGGCCGGGTCGGCGGGCGCGGCGGTGGTCAGCGGCGCGGTGGCGGCGGCCCCGGACTCGACGAGGGACAGGCCCGTCACCTGGAGCATCGGGACGTCCGTCACCGTCGACTCGCGGGTCTCCGGCGAGGGCAGCTCGGTGCCGACCATCAGCTCGGCGAGCTGCTTGGTGGTGGCGGTCTTCGGGTCGGCGGTGCCGACCGTGGTACCGCGGCGGATGACGGTGATGTCGTCGGCGACCTTCAGGACCTCGCCCAGCTTGTGCGAGATGAAGATGACGGTCAGGCCCTCGGACTTGAGCTCGCGCAGGTTGTCGAAGAGCGCGTCGACCTCCTGCGGGACGAGGACCGCGGTCGGCTCGTCGAGGATGAGGATCTTGGCGCCTCGGTAGAGGACCTTGAGGATCTCCACGCGCTGCCGGTCGGCGACGCCGAGGTCCTCGACGAGGACGTCGGGGCGGACCCCGAGGCCGTACGCGTCGGAGATCTCCTGGATCTTCCGACGGGCCTTGCCGCCGATGCCGTAGAGCTTCTCGCCGCCGAGGACGACGTTCTCCAGGACGGTGAGGTTGTCCGCGAGCATGAAGTGCTGGTGCACCATGCCGATGCCGCGCGCGATGGCGTCACCCGGGCTCGCGAACGTGACCTGCTCGCCGTCGATGGCGATGGTGCCCTCGTCCGGCTTCTGCATCCCGTAGAGGATCTTCATCAGGGTGGACTTGCCGGCACCGTTCTCGCCGATGAGGGCATGGACGGTGCCCTTGCGGACGGTGATGGCGATGTCCCTGTTGGCGACGACGCCGGGGAACCGCTTGGTGATGCCGTGGAGTTCGACGGCAGGGGGGCTGGACGCGTTGATGGCGCACTCTCCTTGGCCGGAAGGAGCGGGAGCGGAGGGGCAGGGCGGGGCGAAGTTATCGTGCCGGTGTGACATCTACACGCGTAGCGCTGCCGAAAATTGAAAACCCGTACGGGAATGCGCCCGCAGCCCGGTGCCAGTGGACGGTGCCACTGGGACCGGGCCCCGGGCTCAGGTCGTGACCTGGTGCCGTTACGGCGTGGTCTTGACCGTGATCTTGCCGTCGACGATGTCCTTCTTCGCCTGGTCGACAGCGGCGATGAGCTCGGTCATCTTCTTGTAGGCGGGGTTGGAGTCGGCCAGGCCGACGCCGTCCGTGGCGAGGCCGTAGCGGATCTCACCGGTCTGCGGCTTGCCGTCCTTGACCGACTTGATCAGGTTGAAGACGGAGTCCGAGACGTCCTTGGTGACCGAGGTGAGGATGCTGTCCTTGTAGGCGGCCAGACCCTTCTGGTTGTACTGGTCGGAGTCGACGCCGATGGCCCACTTGCCGGCCTTCGAGGTGGCCTCGATCGCGCCGGAGCCGGCGAGACCGGCGGCCGCGTAGATCACGTCGGCGCCCTTGTCGAGCTGGCCCTGCGCGGCGGCCTTGCCGAGGTCGGGCTTGGAGAAGCCGTCGAAGTTCGGCGGCTGGGTCAGGTACTGGGTGAGCACCTCGGCCTTGGGGTTGGTGGCCTTGACGCCCTGGGTGAAGCCCGCCTCGAACTTCTTGATCAGCGGGACCTCGACACCGCCGATGAAGCCGACCTTGCCGGTCTTGGACGCCTTGGCGGCGGCGACGCCGGCCAGGTAGGAGCCCTGCTCCTCGTTGAAGACGAGGTTGGCGATGTTCGGGCCGGTCTTCGACGTGTCGTCGATGAGGCCGAAGGTGGTCTTCGGGTACGCCTTGGCGACCTTCTCGATGGCCGGGGCGTAGGCGAAGCCGACGCCGATGACCGGGTTGTTCCCGGCGCGGGCCAGAGCGGTCAGGCGCTGCACCTTGTCGGCGTCGCCCTCGCCCTCGGACGGCTCGGCCTCGGCACCCTTGACGCCGAGCTCGTCCTCGGCCTTCTTCAGGCCCTCGTAGGCGGCGTCGTTGAACGACTGGTCGCCGCGGCCACCGATGTCGTACGCGATGGCGGCCTTGGTGGCACCGGCGGAGGAGCTGGGGCTCGAACCGGTGTCCGTCGACGACTTGCCACAGGCGGTGGCGGACAGGGCGAGGGCCGCGGAGGCGATGCCTACCGTGGTGATCCTGGTGATCCGGCGCAAGAGGAGGGTCCCTTCGAGACTGACCGAAAGCGCCTCTTCCGGCGCTGGTTTCGCGGCGATCGTAACGCGCGTAGATGTCAGTTAAAGACCCGTTCATGAGTCGTTATCGGATCGACGCGAACCAGCCAACCGACCACCCCCGGCGTCCGGCCCGACACGGCCCGTCATACACGCTGGTACGGGCCTGGGGGCCGGGCCCGGAACCGACACGCCGGGGGCTCGGCCGGACGGCGGAACGGGGTGCGGCCGGGCATTAAGTCGTACTTAATGCCCGGTATTCGGGGCTTCTGCGAAAACCAGCCGTTCCGCCCGCGCGGGGTCAGCGCCCGAGGCCGGTCCCGGGGGTCGCGTCGAGCAGCGCCGCGGCGGTGAAGAGCTCCACGCCGACGGTGATGGCGGCCTCGTCCACGTCGAAGTCCCCGGCGTGCAGATCGCGCACCCGGGTGTCGCCGGGGGCCCGGACGCCGAGCCGGGCCATGGCGCCGGGGACGTGCTCCAGGTACCAGGAGAAGTCCTCGCCGCCGAGGGACTGCTCGGTGTCCTCGATCGCGAACGCGCCGCGCCGGGCGGCCATCGCGTCCCGCAGCAGCTCGGTGACGACCGGGTCGTTCACGACCGGCGGGACGCCGCGGACGTAGTCGATGGTGGTCTTGGCCCGGAGCAGGCCCGCGATCTCGTCGATCGCCGCGTGCACCAGGTCCGGGGCCTCGCGCCAGGCGGGCAGGTCCAGGCAGCGGACGGTGCCGGAGAGCTCGGCGTGCTGCGGGATCACGTTGCAGGCGTGCCCGGCGTCGATCCGGCCCCAGGTGATGGAGAGGCCCGAGCGGGCGTCCACCCGGCGCGCGAGGACCGCGGGCACGTCGACGGCGACCCGGGCGGCGGCGGTGACCAGGTCGGTGGTCAGGTGCGGGCGGGCGGTGTGGCCGCCGGGCCCGTCGAGGGTGACCTCCAGGCGGTCGCAGGCGGAGGTGATGGGCCCGGCGCGCAGCCCGATCCGGCCCGCGTCCACGCGGGGGTCGCAGTGCACGGCGATGATCCGGCCGATCCCGTCCAGCACCCCGGCCTCGATCGCGTCGGCGGCGCCGCCGGGCAGCACCTCCTCGGCGGGCTGGAAGATCAGCCGCACCGGGGCCGGGAGGCGGCCCTGCCGGTCCAGCTCGGCGAGGACGAGGCCGGCGCCGAGGACCGTGGTGGTGTGCACGTCGTGGCCGCAGGCGTGGGCGCGGTCGGGCACGGTGGAGCGGTAGGCCACGGACTTGGTGTCCGGAATGGGGAGCGCGTCGATGTCCGCGCGGATCGCCAGCATCGGCCGCCGGCCGTCCCAGCTGCCGATGTCGCAGGTCAGACCGGTGCCGCCGGCCAGCACCCGGGGGGCGAGACCGGCCGCCTCCAGGCGCTTCACGATCGCGGCGGTGGTGCGGAACTCCTGGTTGCCGAGCTCTGGGTGCATGTGCAAGTCCCGGCGGAACGCGATCAGTTCACGGCGCAGCGGGTCGGACAGCGTTCCGGGCAGCGCTGCGGGCGCCGCGTCGGGGCCGGGCTCACGGGACTTCAACTGGTTCACCTTTTGAAGGGTAGGCCCCCAGAGAGATCAACTGCCCGTTGATCACGAAAAGTTCAGCCCGATAGGGGAAAGAAAACTCGTTCCGTGGGCATGACGGTCACCCTCCGTGGGTACGCTTACCCGAATTCGAGCCTCTCGGTGCGGGTCGCGGTCCCGGCGACCCCCGCGAGGAAGCCCTGGGCGCGCGGTGAGGCGTTCTCCCGCAGCCACTCGGGGGCGATCTCGCAGACGGCGACCTTCACCCCGGTGCCGGCCAGGGCCAGCGGCAGGGTGTGCACGACCGTGGACGGGAAGCTGACGACGGTGCGCCCGATGGGGCCGCGGCGGGCGATCAGCTCCAGCGGCAGATCGGGGCGGACCACCTCCAGGCCGGTCTCCACCGCTATCCGGTGCAGCTTCTCGGCGCTCTCGCGGCGGTGCGCGAAGTAGCGGGTGGCGCCGTGGGTGCGGGCCAGCACGGTGACGGCCCGCAGGTACTCGTCGGGGTCGACGACGCCGGTCTCCACCAGCGAGGTGCCGACCAGGTCCGCGCCCCTCGTCAGCCGCGGCGGGCCGAACCGGGACCGGGTCCAGGAGAAGTCGTTCACCAGCACCGTGGTGCCCGGCGGCGGCTCGACCGGGAGCGAGGTGAAGATCTCCACGGTGCGGTGCCGGCCGGGGGCCAGCTTGCGGCGGGCCATCGAGGTGACCGGGGCGAGCACCAGCTCGCGCGGGCCCCGGCCGCTGCCCCGCCGGTGCCAGCGCACCAGGCGCTCGCCGCGCGCGAGTTGGGCGGCGAACTCCATGGTGGCGGTGCCGTCGTCGACGACGGTGACCCGGCGGGGGCCGAAGAGGGTGAGCAGCAGCTGGACGTAGCGCGAGAAGGGGTCCCCGACGATCACCCGGTCCGCCGCCCGCAGCGGCCCGGCGAGCTCCCGGAGCGTGCGGACGAGGGCGCCCCGGCCCTGGCGGGCGTCCTGCCACTTCACGGTGAGGCCCTCGTCCCGGGCGAGCTGGGCCATCCGGCGCAGCTGGCCGCGGGACATCGGGTCGGTGGGCGAGAGGACGACGACGGTGAGGTCGCGGGGGGCGGCGGGGGCGGGCGCGCCGTCGCCGCCGGGGCCCCCCGCGGGACCGGGACCGGGTACGGGGCCGGGCGCGGGCCCGTGCCCGCCCTGGCCGGGGCCCGCCGGGGCCGGGGTGCGGCGGGTCGGCTGGGGCGGGACCGCGTGCAGCCGCGGCGGGTCCTGGGCGGCGGCCGCGTGGGCCCACTCCAGGACGTTCAGAAGCTGGACCGGGCTCTCGACGAACGCCAGCTGCCCGGTCATGCGGCGACGAGTCCCGGGACCCGGCGGAGCTTCTTCATGGGGCCGAGCTCCGACTCGTAGACCTTCTTGACCCCGTCGCCGAGGGCGGTCTCGATGGTGCGGATGTCGCGGACCAGGCGGGTCAGGCCGCCGGGCTCGACGGAGGCGGCCTGGTCGGAGCCCCACATGGCGCGGTCGAGGGTGATGTGGCGCTCGACGAAGGCGGCGCCGAGGGCGACGGCGGCGAGCGTGGTCTGGAGGCCGGTCTCGTGGCCGGAGTAGCCGATCGGGACGTTCGGGTACTCCTCCTGGAGCGTCTGGATGACGCGCAGGTTGAGCTCCTCGGCCTTGGCCGGGTACGTGGAGGTGGCGTGGCAGAGCAGGATGTTGTCGCTGCCGAGGACCTCGACGGCGTGCCGGATCTGCTTCGGGGTGGACATGCCGGTGGAGAGGATCACCGTGCGGCCGGTGGCGCGCAGCTCGCGCAGCAGCTCGTCGTCGGTGAGGGAGGCGGAGGCCACCTTGTGGGCGGGGACGTCGAACTTCTCCAGGAAGGCGACGGCCTCGGTGTCCCACGGGGAGGCGAACCAGTCGATGCCGCGCTTGCGGCAGTGCGCGTCGATGGCGCGGTAGTCGTCCTCGCCGAACTCGACGCGGTGGCGGTAGTCGATGTAGGTCATCCGGCCCCAGGGGGTGTCGCGCTCGATGTCCCACTGGTCGCGCGGGGTGCAGATCTCGGGGGTGCGCTTCTGGAACTTGACCGCGTCGCAGCCGGCCTCGGCGGCGGCGTCGATGAGGGCGAAGGCGTTGTTCAGGTCGCCGTTGTGGTTGATGCCGATCTCGCCCGTGATGTAGACGGGGCGGCCCGGGCCTGCGGTCTTGCTGCCGAGGGTGCGGAGGCGGGAGCTCATGAGGGTTCCTTCGGGTGATCGGGTGATCGGGTGATCAGGAGATCGAGGGGAGGGCGGCGGGGGTGTGGAGCTCGGGTCCGAGGAGCCAGGCGGCGATCTCGCGGATCGCTCCGAAGCCGCCGGGGGTCTCGGTGACCGCGCGGGCGGCGGCCCGTACGGAGTCGTGGGCGCTGCCGACCGCGACGGGCCAGCCGACGAGGTGGAAGCAGGGCAGGTCGTTGACGTCGTTGCCGGCGTAGAGGACCCGCTGGGGGTCGACGCCTTGCTCGTCGCACCAGCGCTTGAGGGCGAGGTCCTTGCGGTCGACGCCGTGCAGCACGGGGATGCGCAGCTTGCGGGCGCGGGCGGCGACGACGGGGTTGGCCTCGCTGGAGAGGATCAGCAGCGGGACGCCCGCCCGGCGCAGGGCGGCGATGCCGAGGCCGTCGCCGCGGTGGACGGAGACGAACTCGCGCCCGTCGGCGTCGATGTGGACGCGGTCGTCGGTCTGGGTGCCGTCGAAGTCGAGGACCACGGCGTCGACATCGGCGAGCGACGGGACGGGCGCCGTGTCGAGCAGCGGGGCGAGGACGCGGGCCCGCGCGAGGTCGTGCGGGTCGTCGATCTCCAGGACCCGGGCGGGGTCGGTGACGACGAGGGCGGTGCGGCCGAAGAAGCGGTGCCGGTGGGTGCGGAAGCCCTCGGCGGCCATCGCGTAGACGGCGCCGGTCTCCAGGTACTCGGGCTCGCGGTCCTGGCGGCGGGGGCGGTGCGCCTTGTCGTGGTTGACGCCGGTGGCGCCCGTGCCCTCGGGGGCGTCCCGCCACAGGAAGCCGTGCGAGGGGGCGGCGGTGAAGGCGGTGTCGGCGGCGCCGGAGGTGATCTCGCCGGCGGCGGAGTCGATCTCGTCCGGGGTGAGGAAGGGGCTGGTGCACTGGACGAGGAGGACGACGTCGGGGCGGCGGCCCGCGGTGGCCTCGAAGGCGTCCAGGGCGTGCAGGACGGCGGACTCGCTGCTCGCGGTGTCGCCGGAGAGCGCGGCGGGGCGCTGGACGGCCTCGGCGCCGAAGGAGCGGGCGGCCTCGGCGACGGCGGGGTCGTCGGTGGAGACGACGACGTCGGTGACCCGGGGCGCGCCGAGGCAGGCACGGACGGCGCGGGCGACCAGCGGCAGCCCGGCGACGGTGGCCAGGTTCTTGCCGGGGACGCCCTTGGAGCCGCCCCGGGCGGGGATCACGGCGAGGACGGTCGGCCGCTGCGGTGTCATCAGATCTCTCCCAGCCGGCGGATGACGGGGGCCACCCGCTGCACGCCGTGGCGGTAGGCGCCGCGCGCCGCCTCGCGGACGATCCGGCGCACCCCGCTCTCGCGGGGCTCGGGCGCGGTGAGGTCGAGCCGGTGGCGGGCGAGGACGGCGGGCAGGTAGCCGCCCGCGGTCTCGTCCGTGTAGTACGGGGCGAGGGGCGGCGGCGGGGGCCCGTCGAGCAGCGCGGCGACCCGGGCGCGGGCCTCGTCGAAGGCCCGCTCGTACGGGGTGTCGGCGGCGACGCCCTGGCGGGCCAGCCACTCCTGGTCGGGCTGCGGGGCCTCGCCCCGGTCCAGCCGGTCGAAGGAGGTGAGCAGGCCGGAGCCGAGGAAGTGGTGGTTGCCGAGCGCCTCGCGCACGCCGAGGTCGGTGAGGACCGCGGTGGGGATCCGCCGGTGCAGGGCCTCCAGGGCGGCCGTGGAGGAGACGGTGACCAGCAGGTCGGTGCGGTCCAGGACCTCGCCCATGTGCCCGTACACGAGGCGGAAGTTGGCGGGGGCGTCGAGCTCGCGCGCCAGCTTCTGGTACGGGAACTCCTCCAGGTGCGTGGTGTGTTCGCCGGGCTTGGAGCGCAGCTTGAGCAGCACCTCGCGGTCGGGGCGCAGCCGGGCGTGGGCGACCAGCCGGCGCAGCACGTAGGCGCGTTCGGCGCGGGTGACCGGGACGGAGGGCTGGGCGGCGAAGACCAGGGTGTCGCGGCCGGGGACCGGGGTGTGCGGGGCGCCGCCGAGGAAGGGCAGGGCCGCCTCGACGACGGACTCCGCGCCCGCGCCGACCCCCTCGTACACGGCGCGGAAACGCTCGGCGTCGTGGCGGGAGTTGGCGAGGACGACGTCGGCGCCGTGGCGCAGCAGCAGGCCGTCGGCGAGCTTCTCGTAGACGACGCCGACATAGCCGGTGACGACCACCGGGCGCCGGCCGGAGGCGGGGCCGCCGAGGTCGCCGAGGTCGCGGAGGCCCTGGAGCATGGCCCGTACGGTGCCGCCGACGAGGGCGAGCACGATCACGTCGTAGCCGCCGTCGCGTACCTCGCGCAGGAACTCCGCGCCGGTCACCTCGCGCGGGGCCGTGTCCGACACGCCGGTCTCGGCGAGCTGCCGCGCGGTGGGGGTGGCCCGGCCGCGCAGGACGAATCCGGCGGGTTCCTCGAACGCCCGGCCCGCGGGGGTTCCGGTGGTGATTCTGCGGGCGGTGAGCACGCCCCATTTCCACCGGGTGTCGGAATCGGCGAGTACGGCGACGCGCGCCGCTCGATCGGTACGTGATGGCACGTCGAGGACGCTAGGAGGGCCGGGGGATTCGCGGCCCAACTGGGCCGCAACAAAGGGTTAACAGCACCATGACGCATTGCGGGAAACGGACAGGAAGAGGGGGCGGCGCGGGGTGGTTAAGGGGCCCGCCGCTTCGTGTTCACCGGGCATCCCTCTCGCGGTCAGGACGAATGCCGGGGCGGCCCTTAGCGTCGGCCGGGTGGTGAAGCTCTCCGTCGTCGTGCCGTTCTACAACGTGCAGACATACGCCCCCGACGCCCTTCGAAGCCTGCGCGCCAACGCCCGCGAGGACTTCGAGTTCCTGCTGGTCGACGACTGTTCGACGGACGGGACCGCCGAGCTCCTGGACCGGGCCGCGCGCGAACTCCCGGGGGCCGTGCTCCTGCGGCACGCGCGCAACGAGGGCCTGGCGACCGCCCGCAACACCGGCCTGGACGCGGCCCGGGGCGAGTACCTGGCCTTCCTGGACGGCGACGACTGGCTGGCGCCGGGCCTGTACACCCGGCTGGTGGCCGAACTCGACCGGCTCGGCTGCGACTTCCTGCGCACCGACCACGTCCGGGTGAGCGGCCGAGCCCGCTCGGTGCGGCGGGTGCCGGTGGGGCGGCGCGGGGAGGTGCTGCGCCCGCGCGACGCGATCCTGCCGGCGGACCGCACGACCTCGGTGGACTACCCGTACGCCTGGGCCGGGCTCTACCGCCGGCGGCTGCTCGACCGGGGGCTGCTGCACTTCCCGCACGGGCTGCGGACGGCCGAGGACCGGCCGTGGATCTGGCGGCTGCACCGGGAGACGGAATCCTTCGCGGTCAGCGGTGAACTCGGAATCTTCTACCGGCGCGGGGTCGCCACCTCGCTCACGCAGATCGGCGATGAACGACAACTCGATTTCCTTCGCGCATTCGACCAGGTGATCGAGGAGACAATGAACGACCCGGACGCGGACCGGCTTCTCCCGAAGGCCGTCCGCACCTATTGCGCGGTGATTTCCCACCACCTCGGGAACACGGCCCGATTCGAACCGGAAGTGGCGCGGAAATTGAAGGCGATGAGCGCGGGAGCGCTGCGCCGCCTCCCCCAGGACGTGCTCGGCGAGGCGCTCGCCGCGATGGGCGACGAGCGCGCGGGCGCCCTGCGCAGGCTCCGGCGCCGCAGGCCCGGACCGGCCGCCGCCGCGCCCGCCGCCCCGGCTGCCCCGGCCGCGCCCGCAGCGCTGAAGGAAGCGGGTGCGGCATGAGCACCACCCAGATCTTCTGCGCCTCCACCCTCTACGGCGCCGCCACCCTCGCCGCCGCCCTCGACAGCGGCTGCTTCCCGCCCGCCGAGCGCCGCCTGCTGCTCGTCTGCACCAACGCCGCCGTCCCCGAGACCGCCACCCCGCTCGACGAGATGCCCGGCTTCGAGCGGCTGCGCGGGCGCTTCGACACCGTCCTCGACTGGAACGCGGTGATCGAGCCGCTGCACCCGGCCGGCTGGACCCCCCGCCCCGACGACCTGCCCCTGCTCCAGCGCCATCTGCGGCTGCTGTGGGGGCTCGGCACCGACCGGATCGAGCTGGTCCTGGAGTCGCTCCAGGTCGCGCCCGCCCTGACGATCGCCCAGCTCCTCCCGGACGCCGCGATCCACGTGTACGCGGACGGCCTGATGAGCTACGGCCCCACCCGCAACAAGATCGACCCGCTGGTCGGCGAGCGGGTCCGCCGGCTGCTCCACCTCGACCTGGTGCCCGGCCTCGACCCGCTGCTGCTCGGCGAGTTCGGCGCCGTCGCCGAGACCGTGCCGACGGAGGCGTTCACCAAGGTCGTCGAGGAGCTGGCCGGGCCCGCCGCCCGCGAGGAGGGCCCCGCGCTGCTGCTCGGCCAGTACCTCGCCGCGCTCTCGCTGCTCACCGCCGAGGAGGAGGGCGAGCTGCACCTGCGGATGGTCCGCGGCGCCGTCGCCCGGGGCCACCGGCGCCTGGTCTTCAAGCCGCACCCGACCGCGCCCGACGCCTGGTCGCGGGCGCTGGTCCGGGAGGCGGAGGCGCTCGGCGCCGAGCTGACGGTGCTGGACCGCCCGGTGCTCGCCGAGGTGCTGTACCGGGAGCTGCGGCCCGCGCTGGTGGTGGGCTGCTTCTCCACCGCGCTGCTCACCGCGAGCGCCTTCTACGGGATCCCCGCCGCCCGCGTGGGCACCCGCCCGCTGCTGGCCCGGCTCACCCCGTACCAGAACAGCAACCGGATCCCGCTGGTCCTGGTGGACGCGCTGGTCCCCGCCCTGGAGGAGGGGGACGGCGACGGGCCGCCGCCGGCCGCCGAGGACCTCGCCGGGCTGGTCGCCGCCGTCGGCTTCGCGATGCAGCCGAAGGTACGGGCGGACCTGCGCGAGGCGGCGGTACGGCACCTGGCCGGACCGCTCGCGGCCCGCACCCGGCACCACTTCACCCGCCGCCGCCTCACCTCGCTCGGCCTGCCCGGCGGCCTCCCGGTCCCCCGCCACCCGAGGATCCGCCGCCTGGCCCGCCGCGCCCTGAAACTGAAGCGACGGGCCCTGGGCGGCTAGGTCCTGTCGTCACCCTCCCGTCTGCCTCGCGACGCCATGCACGCACTCTCGGCGCACCGGGCACAAGCCCAAGTACGTCCAGTACGAGGGCGTGCGCCCGGCACGCCGA